>NZ_JAOWIG010000008.1:0-211 GCF_030332245.1 Citrobacter sp. Cy070 | reverse complement strand
CTCAGAAGTGAAACGCCGTAGCGCCGATGGTAGTGTGGGGTCTCCCCATGCGAGAGTAGGGAACTGCCAGGCATCAAATTGCAGTAAACCGGGATGAATAATCCGGGTAGTGACAAAGAAATTCGGTGGAGCGGTAGTTCAGTTGGTTAGAATACCTGCCTGTCACGCAGGGGGTCGCGGGTTCGAGTCCCGTCCGTTCCGCCACTTATTA
>NZ_JAOWIG010000007.1:0-273 GCF_030332245.1 Citrobacter sp. Cy070 | reverse complement strand
CTCAGAAGTGAAACGCCGTAGCGCCGATGGTAGTGTGGGGTCTCCCCATGCGAGAGTAGGGAACTGCCAGGCATCAAATTTAGTGTGCTGATATGGCTCAGTTGGTAGAGCGCACCCTTGGTAAGGGTGAGGTCCCCAGTTCGACTCTGGGTATCAGCACCAGTTTTTCGGGTTAAAGTTTGGCACTTAGTAAAGAATTTGCCTGGCGGCTGTAGCGCGGTGGTCCCACCTGACCCCATGCCGAACTCAGAAGTGAAACGCCGTAGCGCCGAT
>NZ_JAOWIG010000006.1:0-98805 GCF_030332245.1 Citrobacter sp. Cy070 | reverse complement strand
ACAGCTGATAGAAACAGAAGCCACTGGAGCACCTCAAAAACACCATCATACACTAAATCAGTAAGTTGGCAGCATCACCGCCGAGTTCCGCAAATTCTACGTGTCAGGGGAAGTAAAAAGCCCGAATGGATTCGCCTGGGAGCCGGGACTTACCGTAGAGAAAGCTATTGCTCAGGCGGGGGGATTTACTGACCGTGCAGATCGCAAAGATATCAACATTCGCCTCTCCGGTAGTAATCAGCTACTTGAGAATGTTGATTTAACGCACTCTGTTCGTCCTGGGGATGTCGTGATTATTGGCATGGGGTTCTTCTAACGATGAAACTATCTATAGTGGAAAACGGCAAGCAACGAGAAAACTCCGTCGATTTCTCCCGCTTTGCCAAAGAACTGAAAAAGAATGCCTGGAAAATCGCGCTGGCCGGCATTATTGCCGGGGTAGTGGCGTATCCCTTGATCAGCATGATGTCATCAAAATATGTCTCGACGGCGACGGTGCTGATTAAGGCACAAGCTGATAACGTTTCGCCGTTTCCACAGGTGGATGGTTTTGATTCAACGCGTAGTGGATATTACGAAACGCAATATGCGCTGATGCAGTCACGCATTATCCTCGAGCAGGCGGTCCGCGATCTGAAGCTGGATGAAAACCCGGATTTTACCGGGGTGAAGCCTGGCTCTGGTAGTGAAGATCAGCAACTGAGGGTTGATCAGGCGCTGAAAACATTGTCGAAAGATCTGAAGGTCATCGGTATCCGTACCACTAATCTGGCCTCTATTTCTTATGAATCTTCCTCGCCTCAACTTTCAGCTGAGATAGCCAATGGCGTCGCTCAGGCCTTTATCAACTACACGGTAGAACAAAAGCGTCTGAAAGCAGAGCAGGCTCGCAATCTCAACTTTGAAAAAATGGAAGAGATTCAGAAATCGATAGCGAAACAAAAAGAGGAAATGGATAGCTACCTGAAAAACTCTGGGCTGCTGACCTTCCGTGGTATTGATGGTTTTGAAACAGAGCAGTTAAGCATTGTGACCAACCGTCTTGCCGATGCGACCCAACGCCGTGTCGCCGCGGAGTCTGTTTATAATGAAGTAAATAGCCGAGGGAAATCTTCAGGCGATATCATTTCGCTGCCATCAGTTTCTGATCATGCGCAAATTCAGGATTTACGCATTGCGCTGATTCAGGCGCAGCGCACGTTGTCGGAACTGCGCAAAGTGTATGGGCCTAAAAGTGCCAATATTTTAAAAGCAGAAGCCGATGTGCAATCAATCCAAAATCAAACGGGTCGGGTACTGGGTGAGTTAAAACTTGGCTTACGTCAGCAGTATTTGGCTGCGCTGGCCGATGAAAAGAATTACCAGCAGCAGGTTGCTGAGCAAAAAGAGATCTTCCAGAAGATGGCATCAAAACGGGATGCCTGGAACAGCCAAAAATTGGCGTTAGATAAAATGGAAGATCTGTATAAGACGCTTTATCAGCGGACTCAGGAATTGTCGCTGTCCGGGGTTAATGCGGATGCGGTGCTGTATGATCCAGCCGTTCCCCCGTTAAAGCCGTCTAAGCCGAATAAATCGTTGCTGCTCGTGATGGTGGTGATGTTGGTTGTGGTATTCAGCATCATGTATTTCATCGTCAAAGCGGCAATGGATAATTCAATTAGCACCCTGAGCCGTCTGAAGAAACGTCTCAATGTCGAGCCATTGGGCGAAATTCGTCGGTTTACCGGCACTTCGGGACGCGCACAGGTTCGGGATATGATACTGAAGAACCCGCTGAATGCCGATATCATCCACGGTATTCGCACCCGAATTATGCTGGATAATCGGCCGCTGCAGACGGTCGCTATTGCTTCGGCGGAGCAGGGTGAAGGGCGCTCCCTGTTGGCGAATCTGTTGGCCAGTTCATTCAGCTTCGATCAGAAAACGTTGCTTATTGATGCTGATTTCTTCAATACCAACGGCCTGTCTTCTGAACTGGCATCAGCGACTTCTGCGGGTGTGGCGGAGCTGTTGCGCGGTGAGGCTCCGCTAGAAAAAGTACGGGTTAAGATCACTGAAAATCTTGATTTCATTCCCCACGGTAAGACGACCATTTCCTCTTTACTGATGCTGTCGTCAGAGCGCGTTGAACCCGTGATGCGCGAACTGAAGTCGCAGTATCAACGCATTATTATTGACGTTGCAGCGGTGAATCAAAGTCAGGATATCCAACTGATCAAACGAGCCGTTGATGGGGTTATCTTTATCGTGAAAGCCGGGACCGGTTCTGCGGAGAATATCGCCAGCGCACTGGATAAGATTGAGGATAATCAGGGCGTGGTGATTGGCGCAGTGTTGAATGCGGTCGAAGAAAAAAACCTTGAAACGCAGGAAGGGTTGCGCTCATTGAACTTCAATACTGACCAACTGATGACTACGCCAGGTCGTGTATGAGTTTACTGAAGAGCGCTTCTACGATAGCCAGTTCATCAGTCGTTTCGCAGCTGATTGGTGCGCTGTCTATCTGGTTGATCTCACATAAGTACGATATGGCAGAGGTTGGGCTGTATGCGCTCAACTACAGTATCGCGGTGGTGGGGGCTCAGGTGTGTACCTTTGCCTCCCAGTTGTTGATTCCCAAACAGCAGGATGACGAGCTGGCGCAAAATGTGGTGTTCTGTTTGCTGCAAAGCGCGCTCATTGCGTTACCGTATGCCGTCCTGACCGCGTGGTTGTTTCACCAGAACATACTGTTTCTCTATTTGCTGACGCTTTCAACGGCGTGGGCGTTAATATCGGAAAACTTATCGCTGCGGACAGCCAACTTTTATTTTCTAATCTTTCAGCGTATTTCTGTCTCCGTGGTGGTGGTGCTCTCGGTACTGCTCACGCACCAGGTACAGACATTTTACTGGTCGTGGGCCTGCGCCATGATTTTGCTGACCACTAGCTGTATTTTTCATTCGTTTGATATTCGTTCGGTGACGTCGCAGCATTTGCGCCCGGCAAGTAATTTACGATTTTTTAAACAGAATATTCATCATATCACTAAAGTTGGTAGTGCTGAGGTGCTGGCAATGGCGAGCAGTAACTTGCCTATTATGCTGATTAACTTCTGGTTTTCGGCGCTGACGGCGGGGTATTTTTCCGTTGTAAGCCGGTTCTGTCTGGCACCGGTAGTGATTATCGGCAACGCGGTACGCAATACCATTTTTTCTAAATGGTCCATCGACTTTAGAAATAACACCTTCAATTATCAGGAGTATACGAAGGTGCGTATGCTGCTGCTAGTGCTGGGGGTTGTCTGTACCTTAGGCGTCTTTATTTTCTATCCCATTGTGATGCGCCTGGGTTTTAGCGAAGACTGGATTAACTCCATTGAGACGTCGCGCTACATGCTGCCCTATTTGTTCCCGGCGCTGGCGATAAGTCCTTTAACGGTGATTGAGCTTATTTTTGGCTCGCACCGCTATTTTCTGCGTATCCAACTTGAACAGTTGGCGATTGTGCTACTGGCGTTTGTGGTCGTTCCCTATTTTTACCATGATTATGCGGCGTCAGTAATATTGTTCTCTTCACTGACATTTATTCGCTATGCGTTCATTTACCTGAAAATGAACAAGCGGGCCAATCTCCTGAAAAACAAGCCGGTGACGCCATGACACTGAATACCGGAAATTATTTACAGGTCTACACCTTTATAACGCTGATCCTGTGTGGTCTGGTGCAGTATTTCACCGGCATGCAGTCCGTGTTGTGGATCCCGTTTTTCCTGACATTGCTGATGGTGGGATTACTGGTGATGCAGACGCGAGATGGGGCGCTGCGTCTGGATGCACAGGAAACCATTATCCTTGCGCTGTATTTTTCCTTTCTGGTGCTGGCGGGAACATCGACCCTGATTCAGGGCGGGGTCACCGTGGCAATTGTGGCCTTCAAAAACGAAATCGCGTTATCACTGGTGATGGTTTGTTTGCTGTTAGGTTTTTGCCGTGAATCGCAGATATATCGGGCGACGCGCTATCTGTACTGGGTGTTCTATGCGCAAATCCCGGTGATGATTTATCAGGTTTTGCTGGTTGTTCCTCAGCGCGTGGCCGTACGCGGGGAAGATGAAAAATGGGACTCCGTGGTCGGAACATTCGGCGGAGATCCAATGGGTGGCGGCAATACGGCGGCGATGGGGTTATTTTGCCTGTTAATTATGTTGCTGAAACTCTCTGAATATAAGCATGGGCTTACGACGTTTAAATCCGCAGCGCTGCATATCATCCTTGGAATAGGGTTATGCATCATTGGCGAGGTCAAGTTTGTCATCCTGCTGTCACCGATATTTCTTGCATGGGTGTGGATATCGCCGAGCTATGTTAAAGATGTCAGTAAGGTAAACCTGAAGACGTTATTTATCATTGTGGCAGGAATGCTGGTGCTCATCGGCCTGTCGATTATGATACTGGCCTGGTACTACTCTTCCGCTTTTGGCAGCGATCCGACAAAAGGCTCATTAAGCATTTTTATTGATTCATTGAGCTATATCTTTGATCCGAACTACATCATGTCGACCGGAGAGTTGGGGCGTTTCACAACGTTTCTGTTCTGGTTAAAAAATAACGATCTATGGGGACTGTCGGGCACATTATTTGGCTATGGGCTTAATGCCACAAACAGTGGTAGTACGGTCTCCCCTGGGTTTTTGAACATTATCTATAACCTGATTTTAGACTCGACTGCGCTGAGTATGCTGCTGTGGGAAGTTGGCATTATTGGCACGCTGCTGTTTATTGGCTTGTTTATTTATATTCTGAAAGTATGTCAGCCAAAACCAGTATTGATGCTTGAACAGCTGGATAAACAGGATCTGCAGTTACTGAGCTTTGCGCCCGCGTTTAACGCTTTCGCTATCAGTTGTTTAATCAGCTTACCTTACAGCCAGATATTGATGATTACGCCGATGTTACAGTTCCTGTTCTATTTATCGCTGGGGGCGAGCTTAGTGATTCGTCGAACCGTACTTCGCAGTGCAGGGGGATGGTATGGACAATAAGCCATTTATTTCAGTGAGTATTAAGACGCTCAACGAATCTAAAGGCATTGAGAAAACGATCGACAGCATTCGGCGTCAGTTGGTCGGGTATCCGCATAAAATTATTGTGGCTGACAGTCTGTCGACAGATAACACCCAGCAGTTGGCAGCCAATAAAGGCGTCACGGTAGTGTCACTCACCGATCCAGGCGATCGCTGTTGTGGGGTGGGCCATCAGTTGGGCTATCTGTACAGCGAAGGGGAATATTTATTACTGATGGATGGAGATATGGAGCTGGAAGATGGCTTCATTGACCAGGCTGTTGCCTTTTTGCAGGCGGAACCGGACTATGCCGGGGTGGCCGGTACCGTCGAAATGGATGATGCCGTTAACTATGAGTTTAAGTCTCGTAAGCAGCGGATCAATAAAATCTATCCTCTTGGCGATAGCGATCATCTGGGAGGCGGTGGACTGTATCGTCGGTCGGCAATTGAAAAAATTGGTTATCTGACCAACCGTAATTTGCACGCTTATGAAGAAGCTGAGCTGGGTCTGCGTTTAATCGAAGCGGGTTATAAACTGCGGCGTTTGGATATTCCTTACTTCAGCCATACGTCACACACGCTGTCGACGTTTAAGATGCTGGCGCGCCGCTGGACCAGCGGTTATTACCAGGCTCCGGGTGAGCTTTTGCGTTGTAGTTGGGGGAAACCCTGGTTTTCCCAGTCATTCAACATCGTGAGGAATGAGGCGGTATTTGCGCTCTACCTTATTCTCTTATTTGTTGCGCTGCTCACCTTTAATATCAACGTGTTTGCCGTTGCGCTTCTACCCTTACTGGCATTTGCCTTGTTGAAGATTGTGCAAAACCGCTCGTTAACAGATGGGCTGCAAAGCGTTATTAATTTAATCGTACGTTCAGCGGGGTTGATCAAAGGTATTTTTTATCCGGTACGCGATCCGCTGACTCCGCCCAGCAATAAAATCATTCATGAATAACCGGGGCAGGCGCCATGAAAGTATTATTAGTTAACAAGTTTTTTTTCATCAAAGGCGGCGCGGAAACGGTTTATTTTCAAGAACGCGACATGCTGAAACAGGCTGGTGTGCAGGTCATTGATTTTTCCATGCAGCATGAGAAAAATTTCCCCTCTGATTATGCGGATTATTTCGTCAGCAATGTCGATTACCATAAAGAGAGTAATCTGTTGGGGGGCATCAAAACCGCGGTTAACTTTATTCATAACACCCAGGCCTGCAAAAAAATGCTGGCGCTTTTACAAAAAGAACGCCCTGATATCGTTCACTTTCATAATATTTACCATCAGTTGACGCCGGCGTTGATTAAAGTGGCGCGCAATTTTGGCTGTAAAACGGTGCTGACGGCGCACGACTATAAGATTGTCTGTCCTGCATACTCTATGTTACGCGATGGGAAGGTGTGTGATGCCTGTATCACCGGTACCGTTTTCAATGCCTTCCGCTATCGCTGCCAGGAAGGCTCTGCCTCTAAAAGCTTGCTGCTCTCGTTAGAAGCGACCTGGCAATACATTGCCCAAAATTATCAGGCTCTGGATGTCATTGTTTCACCGAGCGTCTTTCTACGCGGCGTGTTACTCCGCACGTTGCCGAAATCACGAATCGATGTGATCGTCAATGGTGTTGATGATAGCCAGCCCATCGATGAGGTCGTCGATGACGGTTATATACTGTACTTCGGCCGCCTGAGCCGTGAAAAGGGTGTGGCAACGTTGCTGGCCGCTCATCAGAAAATGCGTAACCCGGCTCCGCTGAAAATAGTGGGGCACGGTCCGTTGCATGACGAGTTAGTGGCGAAATACCCGGAAGCTGAGTTTTTAGGTTATGTACAACAAGGGGATGCCCTCAATCAGCTCATTAAGCATGCCCGTGTGGTGATCCTCCCCTCTGAATGTTATGAAAACTGCTCAATGGCGGTGCTGGAGGCGATGTCTTTCGCGAAACCGGTGATCGGGGCGCGCATTGGCGGGATCCCCGAACAAATACGTGACGGTATTGAAGGGGTTTTATTTGAGCCGGGTAATGCGCAGGAACTGGCGAAGGCGATGGATACTCTGGTTGATGACCCGGATAAAGCTCGTGTCATGGGCTTACGGGGGCGCGCACGCCTGAGTGAAAAATATGCGCTTAGCAAACATATGGATACCTTACAGGCGTTATATAAAGAACTTCTGGGCAGGCCATAGAATGAGTAAAAAAATAACGGTTTTTGGTACCCGCGGTATTCCGGATGTATTGGGCGGTGTGGAAACCCACTGCCAGAATCTTTATCCGGCGATTAAACAACAGTTTGACGTTGATATTTGTGTTATCGCCCGCTCGCCGTATGTTAGCTACAAACGATCTTCTTATAAGAAAGTTGAGACCTATGCGCTGTGGGCTCCCAAAAAACGGTCACTGGAAGCGATTGTGCATTCCGTTTTAGCGGCGTTTAGAACCTGTGTCGACCGTTCTGATATTGTGCATGTCCATGCGATAGGACCGGGTTTGGTGATCCCATTATTACGCGTGTTAGGTAAGAAGGTGGTTTTTACCCACCACGGACCTGATTACGATCGTCAAAAATGGGGATTCGTCGCCAAAAAAATATTGCTGCTGGGTGAACGCTGGGCGGTGAGATATGCCAATGAGGTGATAGTGATTTCTGAGGTTATTAACCAACTAATTCAGAAAAAACATGCTCGCTATGATGCGCATTTGATTTTCAACGGCGTCAATAAGCCCCGTCCGTTGTCAGATCAAACCCTTCATGCCACGCTTTCCCGCTTTGGACTCGAGGCGAAAAACTATTTCGTGGTGGTCGGACGGTTTGTGGAAGAAAAGGGGATGCATGATGCCATCTCTGCGTACAAACTAAGTGGTTTGCAACAGCCGCTAGTGCTCATTGGCGATGCAGATCACCCAACGGAATACAGTATTCGACTCAAGCAACTTGCCGCTGATACCCCTGGTGTGGTGATGACCGGGTTTTTAAGGGGAGATGAACTTCAGGCGGTGTTTTCGCAGGCCAGGCTGTTCGTTATGCCTTCCTACCATGAAGGGCTACCGATTGCACTTCTGGAGGCGATGTCGTATTCCCTTCCGGCGGTGGTGAGCGACATTCCCGCAAATTTGGAAGTGCAGTTGCCGTCTGAGGCCTATTTTCGGGTCGGCTCATTGTCCAGCCTTGCTGAGAAATTAACCGCCTGGGCCAGCGCAAATAGCGTGGACTATCGTGTCTATTTGCAAAATTATGACTGGCAGGAAATTGCCAGAAAAACAGTCAATGTCTATCACTCAATTGATAAAGATATAGGTTAATTTTGACCAGTCCTCAGAATCGCCCCCCCGTCATCGAACGATTTTATGCGCAACTTGATGAGCATATATCGGAGGGACTGACTCCGGAACAAAAAGACGGGATCGAGAAAGCGATCGTCGCCAGCACTCTGGCATCAAGACATCGGATCGATATTCGCAGAAGTTTTCCATTTTTTGGTAAACGCTTTTATCTGGTTTTTTTATTCGGCAGAGACTTACGTCAGCGGCATCGTCAGGAGTCGACCTTATCGACCATGTTGCTCACTTTTTTGCTGCTGCTAGGCACGCTGTTTGTCACCTGCTGCGTATTGCTGACGCTATATATGATCAAATCCGCATTGGGTATTGATGTATTCCAACATTTTCACGTTGGTATCTGGGACTGGTGGTTAAGCCTGAAAGACCGCTAGTGTTATCAAACCTGTGGAGGGCGTCACTGCGATGAAGTGTAAATGGTTTTCTGCGCTGTTGTGTCTGTTCTGTCCGCTGACGGTATTGGCCGCATTAACGACCGTAACCCCCAAAGCATTGACGGGCCCACTGACAAACCCAGGTATCGGGGTCGCCAGTTTTCATCAAGGATATGGTGAAACGCTTGGACTGGCGGATTATCCCGACACCGGCTTTGAATATGAGCGCTTTTACTGGCGTGACCTTGAGCCTGTCGAAGGCCAGTACAATTTTGCACTGGTTGATGACGCTTTTAAGTATGCCGCGGCGCATCGACCGGCGATGAACGTCGGACTGCGGTTTATGGCGCTTGCTGAGCCGGAAACCGGTTCACAAATTCCTGACTGGTTGATTAACAAAGGCGTAAAGGGAACCTGGACGCCTGACAAAAAAACCTTTATCCCTGATTTAGACGATCCCCTATTTATTGAATATAGCCAGCGCCTGCTGAACGCGATGGGTAAACGCTATGATGGTAACGAGAACCTGGCTTTCGTGGATATCGGCATGGTGGGGTCGTGGGGAGAGTGGCATAACAGCAACTTCCCGATGCTGAAGCCATTGCTGGAGCGCTATACTACGGCGCAGTTGGACCGCTATGTGACGATGCATTTTACGGCTTTCCCCAGTACGCCAAAAATCATGCTGATGAGTGGTGGGCAAAGTCTGGCGAATGCGGTCGCGCGCGGGGCAGGCTGGCGTGCGGACTGCCTGGGCGATCTCCGCGTGTTTTCTGCTTCCTGGAACCATATGGCGGATGATTATCCGCAACGGCTGCAGGCCGCACAGAAAAGCTATTCAGGATTTAATGATGCCTGGAAACATGCGCCAGTGAGCTTTGAGATCTGCTCGTACATGCAGGACTGGAAAAATACGTTTCACTATACGCGAGCGGAAGTGCAGGGGATTTTTGACTGGGCGGTGAAGCAACATACCAGTACGATTAACCTGAAATCAAGAACAGTGCCCCGTGAGTATCGTCCGATTGTCGACGAGGCACTGACAAAACTGGGCTATCGGTTTCGCTTAGCATCTCTGAGCCACGAGTCCGTCTGGGAAGGTGGACAAGAATTCACCCTGACAAGCACCTGGTATAATGAGGGTAACGCGCCGATTTACTTGCCCTACACGCTGGCATTTCGTCTGGTCGATGAGGCCAATAAGGTGGTGGCACAAGGGAATGCCCCGGAAGATATACGTCACTGGCTGCCCGGAAAGTACTCACTGAGTTACCCGATGCCGATGCCCGGGACGCTGCCGAAAGGGAAATATGCTATTGAGACGGCGATAGTGGATAAAACCGGTGCGGCAAGAATTCACTTTGCCAATGAAGGGAAGCAGAGCAACGGTTGGTATCGCGTCTCTGCGGTAACGGTGAAATAGCCTGCCATAGTAAGGAGCCTGGCAACCAGGCTCCTTATCGTTAAAAATTAAACGTGATAGCCATCTGGATTGTTTTTTTGCCAGTTCCAGGTGTCGCGTATCATTTCATCCAGGGTATAGATGGCCTGCCATCCCAACTCTTTTCGTGCTAACGACGGGTCTGACCAACACTCGGCAATATCCCCGGGCCTTCTGGCCACAATCTTATAATTAATGCGGGTTTGCGCCGCTTTCTCGAAGGCTGCAATCAGGTTAAGTACGGAATACCCGATACCGGTACCGAGGTTGATGACTTTGTATGCCGCACCTTTTTCCTGGCAATCCAGTGCCGCTAAATGGCCAGTTGCCAGATCCATCACATGGATGTAATCACGCACACCGGTGCCGTCAGGGGTTGGATAGTCATTTCCATAGACCGACACGCTTTCCAGTTTGCCAATCGCCACCTGAGAAATATACGGTACCAGATTGTTGGGGATACCATTCGGATCTTCGCCAATCCTGCCCGATGGATGCGCGCCAACTGGGTTAAAGTAGCGTAGGCAGGTGATTCGGAAATCGGGCTGTGCGCGGGAAAAGTCTGCCAGAATTTGCTCGACCATGAATTTTGATGTGCCATACGGATTGGTGGTACCACCGGTTGGCGATTGTTCACTTAATGGAACGCTTTCCGGGTTGCCGTATACCGTGGCAGAAGAGCTGAAAATAAAGTGCTTCACCCCCGCAGCTAACATCTCACGCAGTAAAACCAGCGTGCCGGTGACATTATTGTCATAATAGGCAAGCGGCTCTTTTATTGATTCTGAAACTGATTTTAATCCAGCAAAATGAATGACATCGGTGATGTTATGGTTAGAGAAAATCGTTTTCAGAATATCGTTGTTCAGCACATCAGCAATATAAACAATGGGCGCTTTGCCGGTCAGTTCCGCAACCCGGTCCAGGGATGTTTGTGAGGAGTTGGAAAGGTTATCGATGACCACAACATCATCACCTCTTTCCAGAAGCGTCAGCACGGTATGTGAACCAATATAACCAGCACCACCAGTGACTAAAATTGCCATACAGTCTCCAGATATTTTTTTGCAAACAATCATTAATTCATTAATGCCACCGGCATAAATAAATGTTATTGGCGGCGTCGGTTAAGATAATAATTCCGGTATTTCACCCTGCATTTATAAGATATTTTTTTAAGTATAGAAAACAGGCTGAATTTGCTTATCTTACTATCATACACGATATAGTTATCGGTGAAGTTCAGCGTGTGGACGCCCTCGCTTTGGTTGATGCTGGCATTGATCTGCACAATCAAACGCTCATCAAAGCTGGATGCGTTAATCGTGATTAACTCTTTGATATAAACCGACTTTCCGTACGTCTCTGGTGTGCATTCCTGGGTGAGGAAATAGAGTCTATTCTCAACGCAATGTGGTGCGCCAGCGCCTCGGGGGTGTTGATTCGACAGGTTAAGCGTTGGCACTATTTTTTGCCATGGCCCGGTTACATCATTGGCTGTATGGATAACTAACTTATCTTCCATCGTGGTGGATAAAAGATAAAGATTTTCATGCAACGAAACGACGACGTTATCGGTGAGCGCCTGATCAGGTACTAATACTTTTACCTGTTTCCAGCGCGTAGGGAAATCTATCGACTGGAATAAGATAACCTCTTTCCTTTCTGAAGACTCCGGGATCATGAAAAGCTGATCGTTGTTGTAAAATAAAAAAGGAAATGATAGATGGCATTTTAGGTTATCAAAACCGTCGAGTTTCACATCCTCAAGCTCAACCAGGTTAGCATCAAGGATACGGCAGCGCAGGATACCTTGCGAATTACGAAAGCTTAATGCTTCATAAAACACATAAACTTTATTGTCTTTTTCAATAATGAAAGGATCGGCCTGAAAGGTATATTTCTTTTTGAGCTGTTGGGCTCGGGTGCGGTTTAGAATGTCCAGCGTGTTAGTGGGAAAGGTATGCGAACCATTATTTTTCAGGATCATAATATCCCACGACTCATGAAAAAATAACATATTAATCAGTCTGTTATTTTTCGTTCGCATGCGTACCTGCTCCTTTTTATCGCTTAATCTATTGCGGGTTCCACGACAGCCACACCGATGGCTAGTGTAAAAGCTAGTCGCATGAGGGGTGTTTGTCTACTAACAGAAATCGTAGTGGGAGGATTGCCAGAGCATCCGTGCTCCAGTGCAGATTTACTCGAAATGGACGTGTGGATTATCGGCCAGCGAAACGTAAGTCTTGCTGTTCTTATCCAGAGTACGAATTTCTCCGCTTTCGATGTCGTAGACCCAGCCGTGCAGACGAATCGCGTTGTTGCGCAGGCCAACAGCCACGCAAGGATGCGTTTTAATGTTGTTCAACTGGGCAATTACGTTTTCTTCTACCATGGCATTCACTTTATCGATTTCGTTAGCCCAGGTTTTCTTTTCAACCACGGCTTTCGCGGCATCGGCATAGTGCAACCAGTGGGCGACAGCAGGCATCGGATCCAGGGGTTGGCTTTCTGCGATGGCTTTCATCGCGCCGCAGTTGGAGTGACCACAGATAACGATATCAGTCACGCCTAGAGCAACGACCGCGTACTCAATGGTAGCAGACACGCCACCAGGCTCCGGGCCAAAAGACGGTACGATATTACCGGCGTTACGGATAACGAAAAGCTGTCCTGGCTCTTGCTGCGTCACTAACTCTGGCACCAGACGGCTGTCAGAACAGGAGATGAAAAGCGCTTTAGGATTCTGGCTGGATGCCAGGCTGCGGAAGAGTTCCTTACGTTGAGGGAAAATCTCTTTTTGGAAGTTGAGGAAGCCCTCAATGATATGTTGCATAGCAGTGTCTCTTTTCTCTGTTTAAGCAGGTTATGATGAAGATCACACTTTCCAGTTTAACACCAGCCGACAGAAGGGAAAGACTTTATAGCAGTTCGGTCAATATCTTTGGGCAATTTTGCCCTGACGAAGCAGGGCAAGCGTAGCGGCCTGCGTTATGCGTTCAGCCGTTTCTGGTATGCCGCTTTTAGCCTGTTCATCGCCTCTACCAGTACGGCGCGCGGACAGCCAACGTTCAGACGCATGTGCCCCTCTCCGCCTGGACCATATTGTGACCCTGGTGACAGGCCAAGTCTGGCTTCATGGACAAAAAAATCGCTTAGCTGCGTCTCGCTAAGCGCCATTTTTTCGGCATTCAGAAAGAGCAGATAGGATGCGCCACCATAGACAATTGAAATCAACGGACAGTGCATTTCGATTTCATTTCTAACAAATGCCACGTTATCAGCCAGATAAGCCAATAATTCCCGGTGCCAGTCACCGCAATGGGTATAGGCGCTATAAATCGTTGCCTGTTGCAGTGAGTGAGTCTCTGCAAGATAACAGTTATCGAGAAAATGATAGAACCGGTGACGCAGTTCATCATTCTTTATAATGGCTATCCCTCCCTGTATCGCCGCCGTGTTGAAGGTCTTGCTGACAGAGGTCAGTACGATTGACTGACACCCTGCTGCGTCATCAAGGGTAAAAAAGGGCCGGTGTTGCTTACCTGGCAGGGTTAAATCGCTATGCACTTCATCGGAGAGAATGATGACGCCGGCCTGCTGGCAATAGTGACTGATCTTTTCAAGCGTTTCCCGTGACCACACCATTCCACCAGGATTATGTGGCGAGGGAAAAAGAAACATTTTGCACTGTTTAAGTTTCTCGCTGAAATCTTGCCAGTCAAATTCATAGCAACCGTCTTTTTCAATGAGGCGGGTCTGGAGTAAATGTCTGCCGCTGGTTTTCACCAGGTTAGGGTAGGGGTCATATATTGGGGTACAGGTTAATATATTGTCTCCCGTACGAGTGAGTGCCAGCAAGGACATGACAATGGTTTTTATGACACCGGGAACAAAATGCAGCCAGTGCGATTTAATCTCGGCATCATATTGTTTTGCGTACCACTGGACAACGGATTCTTTCCATTGCGGATAATCCAGGTTATAGCCCTGAACAGGCTGCTCTACTACTGTGCGTAATGTATTCATGATGGGTTCTGGCGTCACAAAATCCATATCCGCAATCCATAGTGGTAATACATCGCTGGTACCGTACATTTGTTGTAATTGTCCGTATTTACGACAATTAACATCCCTTGTGACAATATCATCAAACAAAGACATTGCTAACTCCTGGATAGTCTCTGAAATAAATAATTTAAGCCGCGTGAAATAAACCAGAGATTTTTATGCACACGTCATGTACATATCTGGTTGATATAGTAAAATACCCCTGGTGATAGCTGTCTTTAGCTATTTATCACTTTATGATTCTTGTTCAACTCTATTGGTAGTCAGTTCATTAGACTCATATTTAGCAATGCCAATACCGGTTGCTGCCCACAGCAATGCAAAGATGACGCCGCTGTAACATAGAATTGCCCATGGCAGGTAATCAAGAGTTGTCACGCCCAGCATCGTGGCGCAATAAACACCAGAAGCAGACCATGGAATAATAGGTTCGACAACGGTTCCGGCATCTTCGGTGGTTCGCGAAAGGTTCTTCGCGGCCAGTCCACGTTTTTTGTATTCATCTTTAAAGGCATCGCCGCACAATAACAACGGTAAGGTTCCATTGGCGGTACAGGCGCAGATGGTGAACGTCGTAACAATGGTGGTAGCGACCAGGCGGAATGTTGATTTAACCCCTTTTGTCAGCGCGTTAATAACCGTGTACAGGGAGCCAGTCGCACTCATGGCGCCAGCAAAACTAAAGGCGCTGAAGACGGTCACAAAACTGCTGAACATAGAGATTGCGCCGCCTCGCTCTAATAAGCGCGAGACATCAGATGACAGTGCAGGAACAGGGTCTCCGGTAAGCATCGCGAGCTTAAAGCCGCTGACCACGGATTCACCGACCGAAGATGCGCTGAATTGTTGAAAAACCAGAGCCAGAATCATTGATACGATGGTGGACAAAAACAACATCGGGATAGGCGGTTTTTTCGACAGTGAGCCGTACAAAACTATAATCGGTGGTAGCAACAACAGAAGGTTGAACTGATAAATCTGGCCGATAGCGTTCATTAACTGGGTGATATTTTCTGGTGCACTGACAGCGGCATCAATGCCCATTCCCATATAGCTATAAACCACGCAGCAAATAATGAATCCCGGACCGGTAGTCCACAGCAAATGGCCAATATGGGAGTACAGATTTACACCGGCAGCCAGTGCCGCCATATTGGTTGAATCAGAGACCGGCGAGAGTTTATCGCCAAACCAGCAACCTGAAACAATGGCTCCGGCGGCGATGGGCAGAGAGACATTAAGGCCAATGGCGACACCAATCATGGCAATTCCGACGGTACCAATGGAACCCCATGAGGTGCCGGTACACACTGAGATCAATGCCCCCAGCATAAATGCTGAAATATAAAAATACTGAGGGTTAATCCACTTCAAACCATAATAGATCATCATCGGGATGGTACCTGATACCATCCAGGAGCCAATCAAAAACCCGATACTGGCGACAATTAGAATGACTGGCAGTGCTTCTGATATTTTATTGCAAATCGATTGCAGAATATCATCCCATGTATAACTATGAGCAATGGCGATAAATGAAGCGGCTGCCGTTCCCATCAGGATCATAGGTTCGGCACGAATATTGAATATAAAATATCCTATGCTAATCCCGCCCAGCATGATCACCATAGGTAATACTGACCAAAAGAAAGAGAGTTTTTTTCTGTAGTGTGAAGTACAGCTATTTTGTTCCATAATTCCATCCCAATCGTTAACGGTTGAACAAGCCAAAGAAATACCTGCTACAGGCCAATCAATAATGGAGTGGCGTAGTTACGTGAGTTGTTGAACGAACTCTATTTTATTAACTGTTTCAGGCGATCTTTTCTGGCCTGCTGTTATGATGTTCATATTTCAGCAGTAAAATAAGAGATAGATTTGATAGTCAATTATCCCTCCGCATAAGGTGGATGATTTCGGCGTTGCTGGCTGAGCTTGCGATACTGCTGAGGCGGCATACCGACGTATTTATGAAATGAGCTATAAAATCGACTGCTGGAGCGAAAACCCGCAATCATCGCGATATCCAGAATGGTTTTATCGGTGTCGCTGAGTAATGCCCGTACATGGTTGATGCGCATCGCCGTAATATATTGTTTCATCGTCAGTTGCATTACGCGATGAAAGATACCCATCGCATAATTAGGATTAAGTTTGACGTGATCGGCAATGGCCTCGACGGTCAGCAATTTGTCACAGTTGGCGGCAATAAATTCCAGCATCTGGCTGACGTAAAATTGTGAATGCCGCGAAATGCTATTCTTCTGGGTTCGTGCAGTTTGGTTTCCCAATACTGTCCGCCAGCCTGAGAGGCTAAACCGCTTGAGCATCAGGGCGATTTCATCAATGGCTAACTGACGAATCTGTTCGTTATCGCTGTTGAGTTCATTTTGCCAACGTTGAACCTCAAAAACGCTAAGCTGCTGGGATGCCGATGAGGTAATCACCCTGCCGTGCGTTACGTGATTAATCAGCTCTCTATCCAGCGGCCAGGACAAAAATAAATGCATGGGCAAGTTGAAGATAGCCATTTGCTTACAGTGCCCGGCATTCGTGAGCTGATGGGGAGTACACGCCCAGAACAGTGTGATAAAGCCTTGTTTGCTCTGTACCACTTCGTCATTGAACAGGTACTCAACATCACCATCAAATGGCACATTCACTTCAACCTGGCCATGCCAGTGACTGTAAGTCATGGCCAGCGGCTCCCGCAACTCGACATCCATACGCTGATACTCTGAATAGAGTGCCAGTGGGCTACGAGTCTTTTTTTCATAGCTACGACACATATGGGGATCATGCGGCAGCTGCGGAATACTTTTAGCCATTACGGGTTGGTTCCTGAAGAGTGAATTTGACCTTGTGGTAGCGCCAAAGCATGCACATAGCTTAACCGAAAAAAATCACCGTTTTCTCTCCATTTTCGCGAAATTATTCCCAAAAACTCAGATCCTGTGCCTGTTGATTGCCGATCTGAGATAGCGGGAATGGCGAGTTTTAATTTTAAAAGCGCTCAACCATAAGGGACTTTGCTGTATCTGTGGGATGGCGGCTCTGACGCCCTATCCGGCCTACTAAAGCCTGTAAACCGTAGGCCGATAAGCGAGCATTGATGATCGGCAGTATTGGATAATGCGGATTTTGTCGTTGAGAAGGCGAGGCTCATAAGCCATAGAGTTTTAGTTTTCGGTACAGCGTCGCAATGCTGATCCCCAGTTCTGTCGCGGCTTGTTTCTTACCTTCAACGCTTGAACCAAATCGCTGTATGACGTTTTCAATGGCATCTCTCTCTGCTTGTTTGCCCTGGTGGGCAAGCTGGCGAGGTTGCGCCATCATTGTGCTTTTTCTGCCATCGGCTGCGGTAAGCAGGTAAGGGGGCAGATGGCTGGCGTTGATCCCGGCGGCTTCTCCGCGCATGACAAAAATGTACTCGATGACGTTGCGCAGTTCACGGATGTTGCCCGGCCAGTGCCAGGCATAAAGGCGGTTAATAACATCATCGGGAAGTTTTTGCGGCGGTCGCTGGTAGCTTAGCGAGAATTCATCGGCAAAATATTGTGCCAGGACGGCGATATCCGCCCGGCGTTCACGCAGGGAAGGAAGTACCAGAGGGACCACGTTCAGGCGATAGAAAAGATCTTCACGAAACTGATTATTCTCGACCATCGCGCTGATGTTTTTGTTGGTTGCGGCAATAATCCGCACGTCAATATTGATGGTGTTGTTAGACCCCACACGGGTGATGGCTTTTTCCTGCAGTACCCTGAGCAGCTTGGCCTGCAAATGCAGTGGCATATCGCCAATCTCGTCGAGGAACAGGCTACCCCCATTGGCCAGCTCAAATTTCCCCACACGGCCTTTGGGATCGGCACCGCTGAATGCGCCGCGTACGTAGCCAAACAGTTCGCTTTCCAGGAGTTGTTCAGGGATAGCGGCGCAGTTGATGGTTACGAAAGGGGCGGCTTTACGCGGGCTGCTCTGATGAATAGCAAATGCCACAACTTCTTTACCTGAACCACTTTCCCCGGTGATCAGTACACTGGCATAGCTGTTGGCGATTTTGCTAATGGTACTTCTGAGTTGTTCCATTGAGGGGGAATGGCCAATAAGACGTACCTGTGTGTCAGACTCATAGGGCGAGGGAGCAATCGTGCTCAGGTAGTCGTGCGCATCGCGAAAGATAACCATAGTTAATCGGTCGTTATCCAGTGACGAGAGCGAGATTTGTTTACACAGCACATGGTGTTTTTGCCCTTCAAGTGTCAGCCATGCTTCCTCATCGCCATACAAACTGTCTCCGGTCGTTTCAATGGTCAGAGGTAATCCCTGAACTTCACGGTTAAGTATGCGATCTGCTGAATGGTTGGCATGCCAGATGCGGCCCTTGCCATCGATGGCCACAACGCCGCGATCCATTGCATCAATCAGACGGCGAAAGGCACCGAGCGTCTCCTGCGCGCGTAAGCGTTCCAGGCATTCAAAGACCTTACTGGAGATCATGACGGCAATTTGCTCTATAAACGTGACAAATTTATCGATCTGGCTAAGCAAAGTGTCACGCTGTGTTTGCGTTGAGCAAATAATGCCGATCACCCCAATGACGCGGTTATTGAGAAAAATAGGGGCGTTCAAATCCAGCATTTCAGAGCAGTAATGGTGTTTTTCACACAGTTGACATAGAGGATGTTCACCGGGGTTTTTGATCAAAACCGTCTCACGGACCTGCAAAACATGCCGATAGATATAACCATTTTTTGCCACGTTCTCATTGAGCATATGTCGGTATTTACCGGTGCCAGCAATGCGCATTAAAGATTCATCAATGATTTCTACATCAGTCCCGGTAATGCCGGAAATAGCGTCGGCATAATTGCATATATCATCCTGGATATTGCTCAGTACTGAAATCATGATACTTCTCCGGTAAGGTGTCTCATTTCTCAAGGAAAATGATAAATAGGCGAACCATTGCAAAATTGATTTGCGAAAAATCAATCTAGCGTATTGTTTTTGGATGTTTTTTTAATTTTATCCTTCGTGATCACACTATTTATCATTTATGAGAATTTATCAAAACCAGGCGATAAACTAACGACGGCTGTTTTTACCTTGCTATCATTAAAAATTGATTAATGTATTGAAATAAAAGAATTTATTAAATTATTTCTAGTTTTTCCCTCATTTTCTAAAAAACTGGTAAGCATTTTGCTTTTATGGATTACCGATAGCGTAAATAACTCTGTATTACACCGATTACAGGGAATGAATTACCAGGATAATGAGGTTTTATGATGCAGCAAAACTTATCATTTTTTATCAACCAGACGCCGTTTACCGAGCACCCTAACGCACCGCTGGCCCCCTTTAGTCGCCAGGAACTGGTAAAAGCGTTGAATTTTCATCGGTCTATTCCGGGATACGCTCCAACACCGCTGTATACGTTGCCGGCACTTTCACAAAAACTGGGCGTAAAAAATATTTACCTCAAAGATGAGTCTCAACGTTTTGGCCTGAAAGCGTTCAAAGCGCTGGGCGGCGCCTACGCGATGGCATGCCATATCGCGGAATTAGTGGGGAAGGATATCAGTGAATTGCCGTTTGATGTCATGACCAGTGAAGCAGTACGCCATGACCTGAAGACCGTGACGTTTGCCACCACCACCGATGGTAACCACGGGCGCGGAGTGGCGTGGATGGCGCGCCAGCTAAAGCAAAATGCGGTGGTTTACATGCCGAAAGGATCTTCACAGCAGCGGCTGGCATCTATCCGCAATGAAGGCGCTACCGCTGAAATCGTGGATATGAACTATGACGATGCCGTGCGTATGACCGCAGATCAGGCGCAAAAGTATGGCTGGATCGTTGTGCAGGACACGGCCTGGGAAGGGTACGAAAAGATCCCGCAGTGGATTATGCAGGGCTACGGCACGCTGATGCTGGAAGCGATTGATCAACTCCATCAGGTCGCCCCGACGCATGTTTTCGTTCAGGCCGGTGTGGGTTCATTTGCGGGAATGGTGCAGGGTATGGTGACGGCCGCATGGGGCGAAAATCGTCCGAAAGTGATCGTCGCCGAAGCGTTAATTGCCGACTGTCTCTACCGTTCAGCCCGTGCAAAAGAGGGGGATGCTGTTGCGGTAGGCGGCGATTTACAGACCGTGATGGCGGGTCTGGCCTGTGGCGAGGCAAACAGCATTGGCTGGAAGTTACTGCGTGATTATGCCACCGCATTTGCTTCCTGCCCTGATGAAGTCGCGGCGCTGGGCATGCGTATGTTGGGCAACCCGCTGGCGGGCGACCCACAAATTATTTCAGGTGAGTCTGGGGCCGTCACGACAGGTCTTCTGGCGCTGTTGATGACCTCCCCGGATTTGGCCCAAACCCGTGAGCAACTGGGTCTGGATGAGCATTCCCGCGTGTTGCTGATAAGTACTGAAGGTGATACCGACCCGCAACAATATTTGGATATTGTCTGGGGCGGTCAGTACCCGCGCATCAATAAATAATTTCCTGATTGAGAGTATTAACGGAGAAACCCCATGTTATCTGCAACCCGTATTGAAGAAGTTATTAAAAATTGCCAGGCGCTGATCCAGCAAAAAAGTTATTCAGGTCAGGAAGGGGACGTGGTAAATGCCATAAAAATAATGATGCAGCATTACCAGTTCGACGACATCCATGTTGATAAATACGGCAATATCGTCGGCGGTATTGTGGGAAATCAGCCGGGGAAAACGCTGGTTCTGGATGGTCATATCGATACTGTGCCGGTGAACGAAGAGAAGTGGACCCGCAACCCGTACGGCGGTGATATTGACGATGGCAAAATTTATGGCCGTGGCACCACCGATATGAAAGGTGCTGTTGCTGCGATGATCTCTGCCGTAGGTTTTTTCGGCCAGGATACTCAGCGTAATTTCGCCGGGAAAATTTACGTCGCCTGTATCGTTCATGAAGAGTGTTTTGAAGGCATTGCCGCTCGTCTGGTCAGTGAGCGTTATCAGCCTGATTACGTCATTATTGGCGAAGCTTCTGAACTGAATCTGAAAATCGGCCAGCGTGGTCGTGCTGAAATTGTGGTTGAAACCTTTGGTAAACCTGCCCACTCCGCCAACCCGCAGGCAGGAATTAACGCGGTGTACAAAATGGCGCAGTTGATCGACAAAATTCGCACCATTACTCCGCCAACCCACCCGGTTCTTGGCCCCGGTATCCTGGAACTGACAGACATTAAATCGTCGCCGTATCCTGGCGCATCAGTGGTGCCGGATTACTGCCGCGCCACTTACGATCGCCGCTTGCTGGTGGGCGAAACCAAAGAAAGTGTTATTGCGCCACTGGAAAATGCACTTGCGGAGCTAACCGCCCAGGACCCGCAGTTCAAAGCCCGCGTCTCTTACGCGGTTGGCAAGGAGTCTTGCTATACCGGCGCCACCATTGAGGGAGAGCGGTTCTTCCCTGGCTGGGTGTACGACGAGTCTGACGAGTTCGTGCAGGCCGCTCTGGCAGGCGTTCGCGAAGCGGGTTTCTCGCCAACGATTACTCAGTACTCATTTTGCACTAATGGTAGCCACTATGCGGGCGAAGCGGGAATCAAAACCATCGGGTTTGGGCCGTCGCGTGAAAACCTGGCGCATACCATCGACGAGTATATCGAGATTGATCAGTTGACCGGATCGGCCCGCGGCTATTACAGCATCATCCAGACACTCTATCGCCGTTAAAAAATAAAGATAAATACCTCTTACCTTACAGGTGGTGCTGCTACGCGGCACCGCAATGGAGAATAACGATGAAAACCATTTTTAAAAACGGAAATGTGATTGATGGAACGGGTAATCCAGGCCGAATTGCCGATGTAATGGTTGATGAAGGGCATATTGTCGAAATTGGTCAAATTGATGTTGGCGTCAATGAACAGGTTATTGATGCAACAGGGAAAATTATTTGTCCGGGCTTTATTGATACTCACACACACTCTGATCTGTCAGCCATTATTAATCCTGCGCTGTCAGCGAAAATCCGCCAGGGGATTACTACCGAGTTGCTGGGGCAGGATGGCGTAGCGCTGGCACCATTGCCGGAGGAATATATTCCGGCATGGCGTAAAAATATTGCCGGACTGGACGGCGACACCGACAAAATTGACTGGAAATATAAAAACACGGACGGTTATCTCAACCTGTTGGCATCCCGACATCCGGCGACAAACCTGGCATATCTGGTGCCACACGGTAACGTACGCATGGAAGCGATGGGCCTGGATGGACGCCCTTCCACGCGTGAAGATGTGGCGAAGATGTGTGAAGTCCTTGAACGTGAGCTAAAAGCCGGCGCGTTTGGTCTTTCAACTGGGCTTATCTATATGCCGTGTGCTTTTGGTGATACCGCTGAAATGATTGAGTTGTGCAAGGTCACAGCGAAATATGACGGGATCTTTGTGGTACACCAGCGCAGTGAGGCTGACGATATCATCAGTTCAACGCAGGAACTGATCGATATCGCTAAAGCCACCGGTGTCTGGTTGCATATTTCACATATGAAAGTCTGTGGGAAGAAAAACTGGGGGCTGATTGACCAGATGTTGGGCATGCTGGAGCAGGCCCAGGAAGAGGGGATCCGTATCTCTTACGACCAGTATCCGTACGTGGCGGGAAGCACCATGCTCGGCGTGATCCTGCCTCCGTGGGTCCACTCTGGCGGGACGGACAAATTACTTGAGCGTCTGGCCTCGCCTGAATTGCGCGCCAAAATGATAGAGGATATCCAGCAGGGCATTCCTGGTTGGGATAACTTCATTGATTTTGCAGGCCTGGATCAGATTTTTGTCACCAGCGTCAAGACAGAGAAAAATCAGGATGCTGTTGGTCTGAACCTTGTTCAACTGGGGGAATTGCGCGGTAAAGATCCGTACAACGCTACCTTCGATCTGTTGTTTGAAGAAGAAAACGCCGTTGGCATGGTCGACTTTTACGGCACTGAAGAACACGTCATTAAGTTTCTCTGCCGGCCGGAACAGAACGTGTGCACTGACGGACTGATGGGCGCGGGTAAACCACACCCACGTGTGTTTGGCGCCTTCCCGCGCGTGCTGGGTAAATACGTGCGTGAAGAAGGATGCCTGAGCTGGGAAGCGGCAATCCGCAAGATGACAGGCAAACCCGCTGAGGTGTTGGGTCTGCAGGATCGCGGACTGCTGAAGGTAGGGTATGCGGCGGATATTGTGATGTTCGATCCCAAGACTATTGCGGATAAGGGGACATTTGTTGAACCTAATCAGTATCCGGAAGGGATTGAAATCGTGATGGTTAATGGACGCATAGCCTTAATTAATGGCACGGAAAGTTATGCCTGTAGCGGTACTGTTATCAGAAAACAATATTAATAAATAACGCTAAACACGCATGGATCTATCGCGACCATTTATGGCCGCGGTAGATCACTACACCCCAAGGACATCACAATGAACCTACAAACATCTTTACCTTCAGGTAAACCCAAGACCTGGAAAGCAAGATATACCGTCCTGACATTAATCTGGCTGGCATGGCTACTCTCGTTCCTCGACAGAATGGTCATGAGCGTTTCGTTGCCTTATATCGGCAAAGATTTAAATCTTGATACAACTCAACAAGGTTTAATTATTAGCGCCTTTTTCATTGGTTATGCCGCGTTCCAAATCCCCGGTGGTTTACTGGCGGATAAGTTTGGCTCACGTAAAATTATGGCTATTGGTATTGCCTGGTGGTCAGTTTTCACCAGCTTAACCGGTGCGGTATTAACGCTGCCGTTGATGCTGGCTGTTCGCTTCTTCTTCGGTATTGGCGAAGGGTGCTTCCCATCAGCTTCCTGGAAAATGATTTCCACCTATTTCCCTTCGAAAGAACGCGGTCGAGCTACAGCAATTCAGTCAACGGTAAATACCTTAGGCCCCGCACTGGCGGTGGTGGTCGCTGCAAGTATTATCGGGGCGTTTGGCTGGCACATGGTCTTTATTGTGCTGGGGATCCCGGGCCTGTTTATTGCTGCGGGTATCTACTTATTCACACGTGACAACCCGAAAGATCATCCTGCGATTACGCAACAGGATCTGGCCGATTTAGCCGCTGACGATCAGGGCGGCCTGCAAAATACGAGCGCTATCGCGTTTAAAGACGTGCTCAAGATGCCGGTGCTCTGGCAGATGGCCAGTATCTGGTTCTTGTTTGATATCACCTTCTGGGGGTTTTCAACCTGGTTGCCAAGCTACCTGATTACCGTGCGTGAATTCTCACTGGCGAAGACAGGGGTGATGGCGGCAATTCCGTTCCTGTTTGGCGCGGGTGGGACATTAATCGGCGGATATTGCTCAGATAAATTCAAACCGATGCGCAAGACGTTGTATGTCGTGACGTCGGTTATTGCGGCGGGCTTCCTGTATCTGACCTTCAGCGTCAGCAGCGCGGATATGGCGGTGGTTTATCAGTGTATCTCTGCGCTGTTTATGTTTTTTGCCATGGCGACATTTTGGGGCATTTTAATGGATACCATCCCCAGCAATATCATGGGGCGGGCTTCCGGTATTGTTAACTTTGGCGGTCAGATGGCGGGGGTGGTTTCTGCGCCGATTATTGGCTGGCTTATCCAAAGCAGCGGCGGAAGTTACAACAGTGCATTTATCTTTATGATCGCCGCACTGTTATGTTCCGCCGTGGTGACGTTGACCGTAAAAGGTTCGCATGCCGTAGGTGCAATACCCAGTAAAGCCTGATTAGTGTCAAACGCCTGTGGTTCTGCTGTTCCAGAGCCACAGGATTTACAGTTATGCTGTTAAATTAAACCTTTAATCGCTCTCTCTAAGAAAAACAATAGTAGTTTTTTTAAACTGCAAAAATAAGATGTCTTACTTTTTATTTCTCCCGGGTCGGGATAGGTGCGTATAACATTGTTATTAGGGTAACAATTTGTATAGGCGTCAAGGTGATTTAAAACTCTGGCTATTTTATATATCTCTTTGGTGGATGAACTACATTTAGAACAATTGCATTGTCACTCGATATTTTCAGGGTTAATTATTAATAATAAAACAGGAGACTATGACAAAGCCAGGGCTGCGTAAGTTGCTATTCCGGCACCCTGTTTTTCTCCTTTATGTGTGAAAGTAACGCGTTAATGTTGGGAAAACATCCCGCCTGGTTACACTATTATTTTACTACCCAGCGCCTCAAACATCTCCAGATCGCCAGTTAGCCAAATTGATATCACCCAAAAGTATGCGAAAGTATATTTACTGATATATTATCTCATGCCGCACCGATGCAACCCGGCGGCTTGTTTAGAGGTCGCTCCGGCAATATAGAGATGCAAAACAAGTGTAGGGACATTTTATGTGAAAATAAAACTCATGAGCAGTAGGATATGTGCAACGTTTTGAAAATTAATGTTTGTTTATTGATGGGAAGTTTAAAATATATGAATATATCACTTTTTAGCGTAGCGGGTATTTGGTCTCAGAAATCTGATGATTTCGGATTCTGCGGCTTTGCGAAACAGAGCCGCAGACGATGTGTTGAAAAATGAAGGTACAGTACGGGGGGATGTTTACATAGAACTACCCGATTAAATGGGTATTATTTATTTTACATACGGTACTCGATCATCCCACTCTTGCTGGCAACCCAGTCATAAAGGCGCTGACCGCGGAGGTTTGTTTCATGTGTGTGCCAGTATAATCTTGCCGCATGGCGCTTGCGGGCGTGTTTTTGAACATACTCGATAAGCTGCTTGCCGATGTGTTTGCCCCGGGTTTCTTCACTAACAAATAAGTCCTCCAGATAGCAATAATCAGACTCCGCCCAGGTTGAGCGGTGAAAGAGATAATGTACCAGACCGACAATTTTACCGTCAGATTTTGCGACAGCACAGAAAACAGGCTCCACAGGATTGAGAAAACGCCCCCAGGTTAATTGTGTGACCTTGTCTGAAATTTCAGTACGGTAAAAAATCTGGTAATTTATCCAAAGCGGTAGCCAGCCCGCGTAGTCTTGCTGGGTGACGGGTTCGATAGTAATCGGCGCAGTTGTGTTTTGGTTACTCATAGGTCTCCTGATAATTTTAGTCAGAGTGGTTTTCTATGGCGGTTATCCTAAATATTGCGTAAGCCACCGCAAAGAGACACTTTGCAAATATTTCCAGGATCCACTTTTAACGTAAGAGTGAGTGCAATGAAAAAAAATAGTGCACCTTTATTTCAGGAGCTTTTTTTAGAGCAAGGCGTTATTAAGGAACAGGTGTACCATGCGCTACGCAACGCAATCGTAGAAGGCCGTTTGCCGCCAGGGACAAAGATACCCTCAACCCGGGGACTGTCCGAGATGATGTCAATTTCACGGAACTCGGTAATTGCGGGTTATGACCGGCTGTTAGACGAAGGGTATATTCAGACGCGCAAAGGCGCTGGAACCTTTGTCACGCCAAGTCTTCCTGACCGCAGCATCAGCGGTCTCTATCCTGAATTACAGCAAGGGGATGAACTGCCTGTTGATGGGCAGCTAAATGCGGATATCGTATCCGTTCGTGGTTTATGGTCTGGCGATGTTGAAGGGCGTGAAATGAACCGTCTGTTTGCCGTCGGTGTGGGCTGTACCGATCTCTTTCCTCATTCATTATGGGGCAAGTTACTGGGACGAGTCTGGAGACAATCCCGGCATCAACTCGGCTCTCATACCAGCCCCTGCGGTTTTTATCCCTTACGGAAAGCAATTTGTCACTACGTGAAAACAACGCGAGGGGTTAACTGTAGTGAAGATCAGATAATTATCGTAAACGGTATTCAGCAGGCGTTAAATATTACTGCCCGGGCGTTGCTTACAAAAGGAAATGACGTTTGGCTGGACGACCCTGGTTATAAAGGTGCGCGCGGGGTATTTATGTCAACAGGGGCAATTGTGAGACCTGTGCCGGTGGATAGCGAAGGAATGAATGTTCAATACGGCATTGATCATTTCTCTCATGCGAAACTGGCCTATGTTGTTCCTTCCGATCAGTACCCGCTTAGCGGGACACTCAGTTTATCCCGACGACTTGAGCTACTGGAATGGGCTCGGGTTAACCGGGCATGGATATTTGAAGATGATTACAATAGTGAGTTTCGTTATGCCGCACGCTCTTTGCAAGCCTTGCAGGGATTAGATCAGCATCAGCGGGTAATATATTCAGGGACATTTTCAAAAATGATGTACCCAGAATTTCGTTTAGGTTTTTTAGTTGTTCCGCCAGGATTAAAAGAACAGTTTATCGTGACAAAATATTTTTCCGATATTGGCTCCAGTTATCTTGAGCAGGCGGTACTGGCGAGTTTTATTGAAGAAGGACATTACGCCAGCCATGTACGACGGGTTCGCAAGGCATGCTACGAGAGGCGAACGGCGTTGGTCAATGCTATTCAATGCTATCTTGCCGATAAAATGACCGTTCAGCCTTCTGATTCTGGGGTGCATATTGTCTGCTGGTTGCATGCCGGGTTGACCGGAGATGAGGTCGAACTGAAAGCCAGAATGCTGGGGTTGGGGATTCAATCGTTGAGTCATTATTATCATGGTGATATCTCCCGGCAGGGGATTATGATCGGTTTTGCGAATCACCCGCCAGAGGTTATTGTTGAGGGTATTCGTCGTCTTGCCCATGCCATGTAGCGTCGCTTTGATGCTGATAGCGATGGCACGTAATAATGTCAGTATTTCTTATTTCCACAACAGTGGCATGACCGGCATTTTTTAATTGCGGATAAGCAATACGGTGCTGATGTTCGGTATAGCATCGTCATGTGGATCTGTTAAAAACATCCATTGTGGTTCTTTTTACCCTGTCAGTTGTCTCTTACTCTGCAGTCATTTGACACTCTATTATGAGAGGTAAATAGCATGTCATCCATGTTTAATGAATTCCAGCAACCCGTTGGTTTAGCGTTACCTGACTGGCAAGGTGCGCGATTTCCTACGGCTCAGCAGATCACCGGTCGTTATTGCAAACTTGAGCGTATTAACGTCGAACGCCACGCAAAGACGCTTTATGACGCCTATTGCGATACGCCTGACTCTCGCGACTGGACCTATCTCGCGACAGGGCCATTCACGACCTTTGATTCTTTCTTAAGCTATTTAACGAAGATTGCGGCGCAGACCGACCCCATGCATTTTGCCGTAATCGATTTGGCCAGCATGCAGGCTGTCGGCACGCTGGCACTTATGCGCATTGATGCATCGAATGGTGTAATAGAAGTGGGTTGGGTGACCTATTCATCACGCATGAAACGTTCGCGGGTTTCAACGGAGGTCATGTCGCTGCTGTTAGACTATGTTTTTGAGGGGCTGGGGTATCGCCGCGTTGAATGGAAATGCGATACGCTTAATGCGCCTTCTCGTGCGGCAGCAACACGCTTTGGTTTTACCTTTGAAGGCATATTCCGGCAGGCCGTTGTTGTGCACCAGCGTAATCGGGACACCGCGTGGTATTCGATCATTGATAGTGAATACCCAGCGCTACGCGAAGCGTTCACTCTGTGGCTTGATGAGGGTAATTTTGATAGCAAAGGACAACAGATTAAGCGCCTGGCAACGCTGATAAACAATGAAAGCACGACGGCATAGGTGCCAATTTTCTCTGGATTTGGCTGGATGTTCTCGGTCTGTAACGGGCACAAAAAAGCCCGCAGGGCTTGTGCCGCGCGGGCTTTCAGGACTTCTACGGATGACTCTGGAATCATCTTCGAAGGATTTTGGTGGGCTGGCGTCCCTGTACTTTTAATCATAGTGTATTGATATTTAATGTTTTTGTTTAAATTAATTTCTTTATGGGTTCCAAAAAGGAACCATAAAGTAGAACCACAGTACCTCGCATGGTTCCAACATGCCTAGCGACTTCAAAATAACACCCTCTATAGGCATACTAAATGTAAGTGTGGCGGGATATTTAGCGTCTGATTACTGAGGGGGTCAATAAAAACTGCTCTATCTCAAATACTGTAGTGATCCATAAACTTGTCCGTTTGAGTAGATGGTGTACCTCGCCCGTTCAGGCACGGAGCGGCCAATCAGCAGAGTATTCATGTCTGCTATGAGCGAGGAGCTGACGTCCCGTCCCAGGAAGAACGTAAAAAAACCGCCTCACGGCGGTTTAACTATCCATTCAGGAAGTTGCGCTTGCGAGTCTTGCTGCAAATCCAATGAAGAACATCCCTACCAGCGCGTTTCCGATTGCAGAAAGACGTCGGTTGCCTTTAAGACGGCTAAGCAGATAAGAGCCACAGAAAACGAGAAAGCCGAAATAAACGAGAGTAATTGCGAACATTACTGCTGCCAGAATGATGAACGCCATCCAGGAGTGTTCAGCCTGAACATTGATGAACTGGGCGAAGAAAGAGATATAGAACAGCAGCGTCTTCGGATTCAATAGCGTAACCAACATTCCGCGTCCGATGATCCCCCCGGCATCAGCTGAAGATTTCTTTTCCTCACTCGTTTCGACAGCCGGCTTAAAGATAGCGCGTAATGTCTGGACACCGAGATAGAAAAGATAAGCAGCGCCTGCGTACTTGATGGCGTTAAACAAGGCTGGGGTTGAACTTATGACCGCCGCCAGCCCACACCATGCCAACAGAACCAGAATAACGTCGCTCAGCAGAATCGAAAATATTGCAGCGAAGCCCCGCTTTATGCCGCTGGTAATGCTCGTTTTAATCACGAACATTCTTTCAGGACCAGGCACAAGGACTATCAGCGTCGCACCAAGCAGGTACGTCCAGAAATTCACGACACCAAAATCAGCAAACATTTTCACTCCAGTTCATTCGTTTTCAACGAGGCTATTCTAACGTAGCCAGCGTTAATGAAAACACATCGCAGCTACTTTCTATTCAACCAACGTCGGCTTCTGGCACGCAGAGGACAAGATGCGTGACCATCATGTCTGCTACGAGCGAGAAGCGGACTTCAACGAGGTGGCAATGTATTCATGCTCCGCAATAGGCTATGTTTATCAATTCTGAAACCATAGCAATGGAGCCGCAGTCAAGAAATGAGCTTGCCGGATAACCTAGAGAACCTCCCTGTTGTACTCATTCCAGGATTTATGCTTGATGAAACATTATGGGACGATTTTATCGCTGCATTTCCCGATAGTAGACGCTTTATTCCTGTGAGCCTGAATGGGGGAACAACAATCCAGGATATTGCCGCCAACATAGCCCAGAAACTACCTGAGCGTTTTGTTCTGGCAGGTTTTTCGTTGGGTGGCTACGTAGCCAGAGCTATTTATGAAGCTTTTCCGGAACGGACAGCGGCTATGATTCTCATTGCTACCTCTCTCAGAGAAGATTCACCAGAGCAGAAAAAAACACGCATAGCGACTGCGGTTACTCATTCCTCCAGAGCATTCAGTGGACTGAGCACCATGGCAATTAGAAAGTCGCTTCACGCTGATCTTGCCGATAATACGCCCCTTATTGATAAAATCCGTGACATGGGAAAAAGGCTGGGAGCACATGCATTCAGTGTCCAGTCAGGGCTAAACCGTGAGCGAATAACGTTAAAACCAGTTTCATGCCCGACCTATGTCATTGCAGCTGAACATGACCGGCTGCGTTCAAAAGAGGAGGCAGAAGAACTGGCCAAGCTAACCGGCACCTGTGCTGTTTATATTGACGGCTGTGGGCATCTTATTCCTCTGGAGAAACCGTATGAATTGGCCCAACTCATGTACGTATGGCTCAATAAAAAAGACCTTTGAAACTGCGAACTAAGCACCTGGTCGCGTTTTTTTTAAATGTCCGCTCCTGGCATGGAGCGAACGAACGAATGCAACTGAATGTCTGCTGTGAGCGAAAACCGGACGCCCACATAGTGTAAACAGGCGTCCGATATTCTGAAGTGGGCAGATTACTTAACCCGCTTCCCCGTTTCGTCAATGACCTTCTCGCCATCCTCTTTGGTAAACGCTCCTTTCTGACCTTCCGTTAGAATATCCAGTACTATATTCTGAAGGGCGGCAAAGACGAGTGCCAAGCGGCGTAACGACTAATGCAGGTCTGCGGAGGTACAGAGTCATTCAATGCAGTGAACCAGTGACCTGTCCACCTTTGCGCGCGCTTGCTCCCCCGCCTCGCCTGCGCACATTACGACCCCATTTTTGTGCTCTTTCTGAAAGGCAGCAAAGCTGCGCCATATACGACGCGGCACAACTTTTAGTTACCTTGAAAAATTGTGCAATTTTGCGCAAAATCATGCACTAAATCACAATTTAATCCTTATGAACTCTATGAATATAACAATCTATCATCATTCCACTTTTTTTTGATTTTTCCACCATGTAACATTGCTTTCATTTTCAGCCACTTATTAAGAACTCCAATGACAAACTATGATTTTAGAGCACTCAATAATGAAGAGTTTGAAAGACTAGCTACGGACCTCTTAAGCAAGAGAGAAAATCTGCTTATTGAGCGTTTTAAATCAGGAAAAGATGGTGGGATTGATGGTCGTTTTTATCACTCTGGCGAAGTAATAATCCAAGTTAAACACTATGTTAAAACTGGTTATAGTGGATTATTAAGTAAACTTAAAAGCGAAGAAGTTGCAAAAGTTAAAAACTTAAAACCTAATCGATACATTTTCATCACAAGCGTTGGTTTATCCCCTGCTAATAAAAAAGAAATCTTCGATTTATTTAACCCTTACATTCTAAGCAATAATGACATCATTGGTCCTGAGCATCTCAATGATCTTTTAGCACTTTACCCCGAAACAGAACGGAACCATTACAAACTTTGGCTTTCCAGTACAAATTTTTTAATGAGTCTGCTAAATAATGCTGCAATTCAAAATAGTAACTTTCTGATTGAAGATGCGAGAAAAGAATCATACAAATTCATCGAAACCAAGCAATTACAAAAAGCTTTAGAGATTTTAGATGAAAACAAAGTTGTAATCATCACTGGTTTGCCTGGCGTTGGTAAAACCACTCTTGCAAAACAAGTGATGCTCATGCATTGTAATCGCGACTATGAAATTTACCACATTGAAGGATCAATTTCAGAAATAGAATCTATATATTTAAAAGAGAGAAAGCAATTTTTCTATTTTGATGATTTTCTCGGCGCTACTCTTTTAGAAATTTTCACTAGAAACTCTGATTCTAAAATCGTTCAGTTTATTAAAAAAATCATTACCGACAAAAACAAAAAGATGATTTTGACGTCAAGAACCAACATATTAAACAGAGCTAAAAATCTCAGTGAGATATTTAATATAGAAAAAATTGGAAAAAAAGAAATTGAGATAAATGTATCAGATCTTACTGATATAGAAAAGGCTGATATACTTTACAATCATGTTTGGCATAGTTCATTACCACAGGAGTACATTGACACTTTTTATGATAATCGTAATTATTGGAAAATAATACATCATCCAAACTTTAACCCACGACTTATATCGTTTATTACAGATAGCGACAGAATATCAGGAATCGACAGTTCGAATTTTTGGTCGTATATCGAAAATTCATTAGACAATCCAGAAATGATCTGGTCGCACTGTTTCAATAATCAAACACGTGAGGAAGTCATTGATCTAGTTTGCTTGGTTGTTTTTAATGCTAATAACATGGAAGAACGGGAGTGTAAAAATTCATTAAAGCGTGTTTTCAATATCAAATATAAAAATAACTTTCACTCCAAAGTAAATAAAATAGATGAATACATAAAAGAGTCAATAAAATCAACACTTAATAGAAGTCTGACACAGCTAAATAAAAATGTAATGATAAGATTGACACCATTCAACCCATCGGTGTCTGACTATATCATCAATCGCTATGCTACTGATGAAACCTCTCTTGCACTTTACTTTTCAGCCCTTAAGACAAATCAATCAATTAACACTTTATTCTCTTTGCACAGCAATAGGAAAATCAGTGCTGATGTATTTATTTCAGTGCTTGAGTCAGTACTCAATGCTGTTGATCTTAAATGCTTAAATGATTACTCAATTCATCTCCTTCATTCGATCATACATTCCAATCTAATCTCCACCAATAAAAATAGAATGGTGTACCCAAGCTTATTTTTAAACATTGAAGAAGAATATCTCACTTACGATTACGAAGTTGGGGAGTGCGTGTTATGGGCTGTAAAAAATGCTCCAAGTCTATTTTCAGATCAATTCATCTCTGACTTTATAAATTATGCCATGAGGTCTAGTTGGAGATATACCCTCAACCATGACGATTACCTCCCCTTAGCACACTTAATCAATCTTCGACCTGCAATAAAAGGAGAGGAAGTTACTCATGAACTAATGGAACATATCAAAGAATATTGGCATGAAAATTATGACGAACATTTATCTGGAACAGGGAAAATTCAATCATTAGATTATGACGAAAGATCTAAAGCTGATGACATTGCATATGACATGCTACATGATTTAATTAATGAATACGATTTGCCCTTTGAGGACAATGAAATTGAATATATGTATAGTAAAGTTGATGCGTCTACACACCTCTATGACTCTTACGATTATGATGAGGATGAAAGAGATCGCTTCCATAGCCACAGAGATGAAAAAGAACATAGCGAAAGCTATATAAACGATTTATTTCAAAAACATTAACTAATTTCATAACTCACCCTTTTGGCCACACATGAAAAATATTATTGCACAAATGCGCAGACCACCGGAGGCCAGCCTGACCTGCCCCTACGCTTAGTACGTTCCGAACTTAGCAATGTCCGCTCCTGGCACGAAGCGGACGTTCTGACTGAGCTGAAGGTCCTCAGTGAGCGAAAAACAGACGTTTTAACCGGGCTGTGATTCAGCTCATTGTATCCTTGGTCGCGAAGTTAGATTATCGATAAAGTTCAAGCAGAAACTATGATGAAACAACTGTTGGTTAGACCCAAATGAGATTAGAACAAGGATAATATAATGACAGTTCGATTGAATAAAGTATCAATAACTAACTTCAGGTCTTGCAAATACACCGAAGCTTTTCTAAGGCCATATACAGCATTGGTCGGCTATAATAACGCAGGTAAATCAAATATTATATTGGCTATAAAATGGCTCTTAGATGGCTCCCTACTAAGCGATGCTGATATGTACGACCCACAAAATCCAGTGCGAGTAGAGGGAGTCATTGAAGGGATTACTGATGATACCCTGACGTTACTTAGCGAAGAAAATCAGCAAAAAATTGCACCATTCATCATAGATAAAACTTTGAGGTTTGCAAGAAAGCAGGACAGAGAAGTTGTTGATGGTGATAAGTTAAAAGTCAAAAAAACACTTGAGGTTTTTGATGGTACCACATGGAAAAAAAATCCTGGTGGAATCGATGGCGCTATCTCGAATCTTTTCCCTGAACCAATTCATATTCCTGCGATGTCTGATGCTGTAGAAGATGCAACCAAAAATAAAGCCGGTACAACAATCGCGAAAATATTAGCTGCAATTGTTAGCGAAATAAAAAAAGAATATGAAGTAAAATTCTCTGAAAACATCTCGGAAATCGGTAAATATCTTGCTCATGATGGTTCTACTAGGTTAGATGGTTTGAACAAAATAGACAGTGGCGTTAGTCAGAAAGTAAATCAGTTTTTCCCCGATGTGAGTGTGAAACTACACTTTCCTACCCCCACTCTGGATGAAATATTCAAATCAGGAACCTTGAAAGTATTTGAAGAACGAGCTGGTTCCTCAATAATGCAAGACATCAGCCGATTCGGCCATGGTACGCAGCGTTCAATACAGATGGCTTTGATTCAATATTTAGCTGATATTAAGAAAAGAAGCGATGATACAAAAAAATCAAACACTCTTATTTTCATTGATGAACCAGAGTTATACTTACATCCATCTGCCATAAACTCTGTGAGAGAATCTCTGGTTGCTTTAAGCGATCTTGGATTCCAAGTCATCATCTCAACTCACTCGGCCAGCATGCTCTCAGCAAAACATGCCTGCAATGCTATACAGGTCTTTAAAAGTTCCGAAGGTACTATAGCCCGGAAAACCATTTCGGAAAAAATACAAGAATTATATGAGGCATCCTCACCACAACTTCACTCTGCATTTACCTTATCTAATTCATCATTTTTCTTATTTTCAGAAGAAGTTTTATTAGTCGAGGGCAAAACAGAAACGAATGTTTTATGCGCACTTTATAAAAAAATTAGAAACAATGAACTCAACCCTACCAAGACAAGTATTGTAGCTGTAGATGGCAAAGGCAGTCTTTTGAAAATGGCCAATGTTATCAATTCAATAGGTATAAGAACGCGAATCCTTGCCGATTGCGATTTTCTATCAATACTACTGACAACCTCTCATAATGAAGTATTAAGTAGTGAATGCGATGAATTACTCTCATCTTTAACCAATTTGTCTGATCCACAAAGCTTGCAACTTACTAACCCCATTATTTCTATAGACTCACTAAAAAGCAGTTCAAGCAAAGACTTTATAAAAATCTGTAATCATCATGAAGTAAAAGCCTCAATCAAAAAAATTCATGATAAATTAAAGAGTGATGGAATATATATTTGGAAGTCAGGGGATATTGAGCAAGTATACGGATTTGGAAAAAAACAAAGCGAATGGGATAATTTATTAGATTGCTTAAGCGATGATGAAAAAGAGGTCCGTGCCATTATTAAGAACTATGATGAAATGGAAGATTTTATCTTATGGATTTGACTCTTCCCCTGACTAAATAATACGTAGTCAGGGGATAAGATAAAAAATGTATTATCTCAATTGAGTACTATGATTAGTGTGAAACAACGTGTAACGTCCGCTCCTGGCACTAAGCAGAAGTTCCCGAACAACGTAAGCTGGCATATGCCCTCGTTCCTTCGTGGGGACTATCGATCTATTTGCAGGTGGTGTTTAAGCAATATCGCCAGCGGCGGGAGCTCACAGTGCATTCAATCAAGCTCACAAATCACACAGTCTTTACTTTTTTCAGATTCCCCAATGGCTTCGCGTCCTAGCCTCAACCAGATAAACCTGAGCTACTTTAGGGGTATATGCCTTTCTGAGCATAAAGGATACTGTTTCTATGAAAACTGATCGCGAGAGCACGATTAGGAGATCAGAACCTGATTTGACATTGATACTGGCTATCAGCGACGGGCAGTTCCTGAATACGTCTGACAATTCTTTACCTCATTAGTTTTTATTTTCAGAAGTGCCGTGATCCAGCACGAGTGCTGATAACCAATATCACTTGGGTAATGATTGACAAGTTTACTAAACAACGAGCAGATATTTTCAAATTGCCTGCTGCTTCCACATCATCAGGCAGAGGCGTCAGACCCTTAGCACCATACGTTTCATAGAGTAATTCCCAATATAGTTAATGCTGAATTTCTTTGTTCATGTTGAGGCAGTATATTGAAACAATTCGAATAAATCACACATATAAGCTCTCACAATCTTCCGCCATTTTTAACTGTTACAGATATACTTTTAGCAGGTTTTAAATGCTTGGAGATTTCTTTCTGTTCGCGACGGATTTTGTATGAATTAATTTCTTCGTAATCCTTGTGTTTATTTATTTTTGATAAATCAACCAAGAGCTTATTTCTTATCATCCACTTTACAATTTGCTTGTCGATATCTTTATAGAGAGGGCCGCCTTTGTATTTATAGAAGTGAATATCATGAATTTCACTGATGAAATCAAGTATGGATAAGATTTCTTTATAATCACCAATGTAACTGTTAATGGTGAAATGGTCTTTATTAAGTTCTATTTTGAATCCATGTTCAGAAAGGTAATACAAGAAAAAGGCTGAGTCGAGATTACAAAAATCTACATGCAGCGTTCTTCTGTCAAATCTATCAATATGCGAAAGAATGATATCATGTAATTCATAATCATATACATTGTCAATAAACCCTTTCCCTGAATGATCAATTTGATTGACATTGCATCCAGCATCTATTGCTACGGATAAAACTTCCGGGGAGAGGGGCAGGAAGAGAATATTTCTTCCTTTTTTATCGATGTGATTTATATCACAACCAGCATTAATTAATTCTGTCAGTCCTTCAGCATTCCTGTAATGTTCAAAAATGCATGTGTAGCCATTAGTATCCGTATGCGAGGTGTCTAAACCCAGTCCAATCAGTTTCTTCAGTATTTCTGGATTTTTTTGATGAAAGAGCGCATTTTGCCCATGTCCGTTGATATGATGTATATTAATTCCATAACTTAGCAGGCAATCCATGGCTTCCAGGGTTCTGCAGCTAAAAAGGGCATTGTCACCGTTATTATTAACAGCATTAATATCATAGCCAGCTTTTAAAGCATTCTTTATACCATCAGGCGACGTTGCATTGAAGAATGATTCAGAAATGGCAAGGTCTAATGCCTTTTCTAATAATCCCTTTTGTAATAAGGACATGACTAAGTCCATAAACACCCCCATGAAAAAATGTTTAAGTCATTAAATATCAGAAATTCTGTGAAATGCAACAACTGGGGAAAGGTGTTCATGATGTGCGGAATAAAAATTTCAACAAACCACCCGTGGATACATCAGAAACACCTGCAGTAAATTTACGCCTGTAACCTACCGTCCGGACTATAGGACCAAACCTTCGTGGGAGATGCTACCATTATATCGGCAATGTTGAACCGGATTTTACATCACACACGTCGTACAAATAAAAGGAGAAGGCTATCGACTGAAGCAAAAACGGAAAGCCGGGGTTGTCGCTGAAGCTAATCCTGAGTAAACAAGGTGGATCAACATTAGACCTTCGGTGGTGGCGGTATGTGGATCACTTTTTACCCGTTGTTGACCCCCGGCGCTCCCAAGCCATTTCCAGTGCTCTGATGGTAAGTTTGCTGTCAGGTGAGAATTGAATTTCATTGCCACCCACCGGGTTTTCTGGCAAACAGGTCGAGAACAACGACAAGATACGCCCAGAGTAAAGTAAGAGGCAGGGCGTAGTCGGGTCATATCCCTGCCTCTTCTCTCCTGACAGGACGTAGACCCTGGCAAGTTGCATCAAAAGATAACAAATTTCTCAGTTCAACTTCCTTCTGGCTAGGTTAACGTGCAAGCAGGAACTGCTTTTCATCGATTAGTGAATACGGTAGTTTTTTCAAACTAACTGAACTCTATTCGTATGACTTAAATCTTTAAGAAGGCAGGAGATTTGAATTTTGAAAAACTGGTCACCAGAGCATACTAAAGAAATCAAAGCTTGGCTTGACATAGATAACTATCGCAAGCTCGAAGACATCAGTTTAAATGCCTTGTATCACGAACTTTGGGCAAGAGCGCTTCTGTACAAGCCAGGGCCTACTGACGAAGAAAAGAAAGGGCTATGGGTGTACATGACTGAAATTTTCAGTGGGAACCCCCATCTTTTCAAAGGGAAACAACTCGATTATCCAACAGTTAACGATACTCTCTACAGTCCTCCACACATTTTTATCACGGATATCACCAGGCTTGCTGAACTTAGTGTGATGGCCCTTAGTGTGAATCTTTTCACTTGGGAGGAAGGAAACGATGAATATTGTGTTAATGCGCCTCATCACGAAGCTTATGTGTCACAACTCTTGTCCCCCTTATGTGAGAAAACGGTGTTGCTTGAAATCGATCTTGGTAGTGGTACTGACGATGAAATAGCCGAATCGATAAAAGCGGCCCTGCCACAATGGAGATCGGTAAAAGGAGTGGAAGTTAATGAAACCGGTATCGTTCGTTTCGGCTACGGAACCATTAAAAAAATCATAAATTACAGGTTGGTTGCGATGCTGGACATCTTACTTTGGGCAAAAAGGAAAGAACTAAGAATCTCAGATGATCGCCTCTCCCGGCTTCTTTATACTGATGAAGATGAAGAAACAACTACCCGTTTAGGGTATCACATTAAAGACTCAGATCGTCCGCTTGCGATGAAAGCTGCAACGATAGACTTCATTAGGCAGTTCAATTTTTTCATGAACCGAAATCCCCACCTGAAAAACATGAGAGTTTCAGATGTGATGAAACTCTCTGATTCTAACTGATCTCGAATTCCCGAAGTCTACTACTGCAGGGCAGACCGTAACCCTGCAGTTAGGAAGCTCGCTCCTATCTTTTCCCAACTGTTCGTATAGTGATCCCATCACAACGACAAAGGGAAAACAAAATGAACAATCAAAATACTCGCCTAATTCGCTTCCCAGAAGTTATGAACAGAACCGGCTATGGCAAGGCCTGGATTTATCGTCTAATCAACGAAGGTTTATTTCCACAACCAATAAAAATTGGTTCGCGTGCAATTGCATTTGTCGAAAGCGAAGTTGATGAATGGATCGCATCTGCAATTGAGCGTTCACGTAAAAATGCAGCCTGATTACGGGGTTAATGATGAGTGTATTAAATTTGGTGTGTAAAAATAAATGGTGCTATTCAACAATGAGTAGAGGGCCGCCTGATATTTTATAAGTAGTATTAGGTCAGGCTTTGGTATTAAGAAGTAATAACAATAGTCATTGGTGAAAATTATGATGGCATTTTTACCGTGACATTATAGATTAATAAGTACAGGAGATTTAAAATGAATAATTCAATCAGAGTACCGGAAGATAAAGATTTTGTATGTGCATTTGTGACTTCACCGGATAGCTTGTATGAGGCTATTGAAACCTATCGTAATTATGTAGATCCAGTCGAAGAGATAGAGTTTGAGCACGTCCTTCTTTATTTGTTGTGTTCTATACTGGTCGAGGGTGCTACAGATGTTACCATTAATGATGAAGTACGAATGTGTATTGAGCACCTTGTCAATGAAAAAAATATTATCAGAAAGAATAACGCAGGTAAAAAGGTGTAAAGTCTGTAATAAATTATCATGGGTACAGACAGCACAAGTCTGTACCTTCTTATTTTAATCCTACTGGCAATGATATATAAAAATTATGTGCTTTTGATAGTGGTCATGTGGTTTTGCTATAGCAAGCATGGCAGGATAGGAATATCCTGAACTTTCATTCTCTGCCCTTTGTTTTATTTAAGATAACTGAAAAATACAGGGTTTAAACGATACTGGTATTTAAACTCAGTACACATAATAACATTTGTATCAATCAGTTTATCGATGGCCTGATAAAATCGGGCTGGTGTGATATGTATCTCTTCCTGCTGTGCGATGGATGTTGCACGGTGAAAACTCAGGTAAACAGTGCTTTTATCTGGTGTGTATGAAGCGATTAATGTGAGAAGCCAAAACACATTGTGAACAGTATTGTTCAGATTGCGTTGTTCATCTGATAATTTATTCTGGTGAAGGTAAGCAGGGAGTCTTTGTTTCATAAAGATATCCTTTATTTTGTTAAATTTTTCGCTGGTGTCAGGAGTAAAATCACCAGCGCTGTTATGTCTTTTAAAATGGAATGCCGTCAGTTGGATATCTGTTTCTGGATTTTTTTACAGGCTTTGTTTTTCGCCCTGCGCGATAAAAGTTGAATGAAGTGGCAAAGTCTTCAGTCTCAAGTCTTGATTTACTGAATTTATCCATCAGATCTTCATTGAAACGATGAGGAATACCTTTCACGCATAAATTAGAATTCAGGTAAACCTGACCATCTTCAGCATTACGGATCAGTATTTTCCTCTCAAATAATTCTCTGAATGCACGTGAAACATTCGATTTATTCAGTCCTAACTCTCTGGCGGTACGTGACTGTGAAAAGCCAGGGATAATATTTCCATAATCAATGGCTGAGAAAAGATAAAGAACAATTCTGAATGCCGTTGGTGTCAGATCCATTCGGGCGAGTGTGGCCGTATTATCTTTAAAGACCATCGAAAAATCGTCACGAAAGGATGTCTTTTTACAGGCACTTGCTTTAACTTTTATTTCTTCCAGATCTTCGGGCATAACATCTAATGCTTCTGCAATAATTGCTTTTTGTTCTTTAGTTAACATAACACTTGTGTTTGACATAATGGCTCCTTTTTTATTATTCTGATAACAGATATGGCATATTAAATTTGTTTGTCAATATTCTTAGTAATAAAAATTTAAAAAATATTATATTTATTGCTCTGTGATTATTTTTTTTAGTGGAATATTAAGGGTTGTCAGAGTTATTACGAAGGGTGCTAAATTTCACCATCACCTGTTATGTCCTTAATAATTTTTGGTTCTGAAAGATACAACCAATATTACATCTTAACTTGTTGATGTAATTGATTAATTTTCTTTTTGAATTTGCAAGATAAAAGAGTGATAAAGAAACAAGAAACCGAAATTTAGCTTTAGACTGACACAAAATTCCATTGTACACAGTTTGACAAACACTGCTATTGCTGATTTTCCTTCGTAATATTATTCCTTAAGTGAAGCCTGCGCACCTGTGTGTTGCGCCACTGGGCTTCAGAACATTGCTATAGTGTTTAACTGTCAGTAGAAATACGCTTCGCGCAGGAGTTCAGACAGTTGGGTTTAGCTCTCAGCACAAATATGCTTCGCGCAGGATTCAGACTGCTGAGTTTAGCGAAAGAGTGGATCCAACTACATGATTTACCCGTTAACTTAATACGGCTCACGCCGGAACCCCTTCGGAAAAATCCTTTCTGCTTCAGCGAGTGAGTGCTGAGGGCACTCAGCGGCGCTGCAAGGGGGATTAAGCGTTGGGTTTTCATCTGACGGGTAAAAATAATCTACATATATCTGTCGTCGGGGGCGTGAGCCAGTGCGTAGCACTCTCTCAAAAAAATTCCTGAAGGGGTTTTATCTGAAATCTAGAAACTACCTGGCTTTTGAAAAAAGGAAGTGGTAATGCAATCGATCGGACTCAACATTGCAACAGCGAAAGCTGTTTCCAGTATTAACAGAATAAATAGTTGTCATTTTAAAATAAAATATTTTCAATTTTGTATTGATTTAAATTTTAAAGCTGATAGTACTTAATTATAAAAACAAAAAAGGAGAGGGTTATGAGTAATATTTGTGTTTCATCTCAGGAAGAAAAGTTTATATTTGTTGTTGATAAATATATAACACACCATCGCGACAGTGTTAATAACAATAATTTTTACAGAAAACTTTATGTGCTTTTCGCTGGATATCATCTGAAGTATTTTTATTCACGGGCGCAATATCGCTATTCGTGTTATCACGTTGATAATATCATGCAGATGTTTATGGGTGTCGTTTCTACCCTGAAGCCCCCTCTGCTCAGGCAACTCGCTAACAGTGACACATTGCTGCATTGCCTGAATTCGCTCGTGAATTATATTTCAGGCAATCTGGATGAAGCAGAGCACATTTATGCTGATTTACTGGCACAGTATGAAAAGAAACGCATTGCACGTTCTCTGGCTTATACACCACCAGGATCCGTGGTCAGGAAAAGGCTGTGAGGCAGCGGAAATGCGCCGGGCAAGGCAGAGTATGGCAGAGTGACATAAGAGCAGTCGTTTCCCGCAAGACATTACCGGGCATTAAAAAGGCAGGGCCACCCATTCGGTGTCCCGCCTGTCGTGATGGTTTTACGGTGGGTTTACTTATCAACGACCTGCCAGCCATCATCCGTTTTGACAAGGGTTACAGCAGCAGTACGCTTTTCGTTATCGACAATAGCCGTCACATTGCATTTATAGCTTTTATCCGATACTTTCACGCAGTCATGCTTTTTGACAGATTTTAATTCCCGCAGTGCGTCTTTCGGGACATCTTTACCTGCTATGGATTTAACGATGGCATTCGTCTGCTCCACGACCTTATTCATCGCAGTGTAAATATCCTGCTCAGACGGTTCACCGGTACAGCCACTCAGCAAAAAAATGGACGCAATGAGTGTGGCAAATGCATATGTTTTCATAAAATAATCCCAGACTGTAGAGTACGTTATTGAATAAGACCGGTTTTCATCTTGCTGTTGTTTTCAGAGAACGTCCACTTGCTGACCGTTTCGCCTTTAAATTCGATTTCCAGCGTTTTGGCCTGCGTCTGTGAACCCCCTGTCAGCAGTCCAATCACGGGAATAAATGTGGTGGCATCAAACTGATTGTTATCCATGGAATAAGTCCATTCTTCATTGCCACTATCAAGTGTAGTTTTGGTTTCCGGCTCACCTAATGCGGTAATGATTTCTGATTTCGTTGTTTTATTTTTGATAATCTTCGACTGCAGACTTTGTGATGTTTCTTTTTTTAGATGCTGGTTGCCTGATATTGAACAACCAGAAATAAGGAATGCAGAAATAAAAAAAACAGAAATCATGAATCTGTTCATAAGTTCTCCCATATTAATTTTTTATGTTTGCGGTGGTGCGAAATTAATATCACCGTATAAAAACAACTCTGTCTGCATATTTCTTTTTAATTATGCAGATAAGAATAATGACGCTGGAAAAAAATGTAATGACTGAGACAGGAGTGCTACCGGTCAATGAAAATACTAACCAGGCGAGACCGAATGCCACGAATTGAAACAGGAATGCCACACTGAGCGGACTTTCACCATAGGCCACTTTTGCATGGCAACCTTTGCAAATCCGCACGCCGTACGGGCTTTGTGTAAAGCAGAAGGGGCAGCTAATCGTTTTACTATCCATCATGACTCCGTGGCCTGATTTAAGGTGATGTATTTTTGAACATTTTCGATGAATGATCCGCTTTAGTAAAATTGCTTGTACCGATCGATGGATCTTGGTTGATAGGTTGTAACTATCATAACTAGTTTATCGATCTATATAAACGATCAATATTTTGTTGACTATTACTAAAGTATGGACTGTTTAACTTATGGTGCAGGATGGGGGTTGTTTTTAACTAATTGTTCTTTAATGGGATTTGTTGTCATGGAATGACAGGGTGTCAGAAGATGCAGGTGCAGGATTTGGTGGAAAGGATGTGCAGTGGCATGTAACAGAGACATGCCCCTGCGCCTGAGAAGTGCCACAATATGGCCGAGTAATACAAGCCACGAATGCAGACGACGCTGGCGGGGTATCTGACGAGCTGTATTGTGCAGTTTGCTCCTGAGTTGAATGACACCCACTGTTTCCTGTTGTCTTTCCAGACGAATTTTTTCTTCAAGCTGAAGGATTTTCTCCAGAATCGTTTCCCGGTTTGCAGCCTGTTCTTCAGGCTCGCATGATGGCACTGGCACTGGCACTGGCACTGGCACTGGCACTGGCACAGTCTGCTGTTGCTCTTTTTTCAGTAAAGCCAGGTGCTCTGGTGTAAAATCAATCTGTGTTTGCAGAGAAGACCAGCCATACTTTTTTCCAAGCTGAGACGCTTTAAAGGCAATGCCCTGGTACTGAAATGAAAAGCCGTTCATTTTTCCCGTTGAGGCGATATTGGGTTTACAGTTCACGCCTTCCTTTTCCAGCATAGTGATAAAAGTCAGCAAATCAGGGCGGCCGGTTAACGCATTATCAATCAGGCTCTGCAGAGTGGACCTGGGGCAGGGAGTTGTCGTTCTTTCAGCCATCATCAGCTCGTTGCGGGAAGGCTTTCTTTTCTCCTGACTATGACTACTGATTGCAGATGTGGTTTGAGTGAGTTTGTGGACTTTCTCCAGCTCGCTGATAATCCGGGTACTGATAAGATTTTCATTTTTCCCAAGGTACAGCTTCCCACCGACCATGTTAATTCTGTTAGCTATTATATGGATATGCTGCCCGTCCGAATCATCGTGCATGATATAGCAGCGAAGATGGGTTTCAGTGAATCCCATCCGGGTCATATAATCGTCAGCGAATGCCGCCCATTGTCTGACTGACAGTGTTTCTCCCTTTGGCAGGCGAATCGAATTATGCCAGACAGGTTTGGCGACACCGGGGCGCAGTAGTCTTGTGCCTTCAAATTCACTGATAAGTTCAGCAGCAGTGCTTCCCGTCATGTTGCCACCGATAATATAAGGCGTGATTTTGTGGTGAGATCCTGACTTAAGGCTATAGAGAACCACACCTGCAAACTGTTTACCCCGCTTTATTTTCTGCATGCCTTTCACTGGTCTTGCTCCAGAAAGGTTGATGGAATAAGGTGATCCCTGAGAGTTTTGATTTGTCTGCGCAGGGCGAAGAGTTCTGTACGGGTCAGTTCGCTGTCAGGGCTTTTGCTGTCGAGATGATTCAGCAGGCGGTTTAAATCCTGTGAAAGGTTGCCGAGTTTAACCCATGCTTCACGATTGATTTCAGGTAATACCGGTGGGAGTTTGTTGAGGGATGCCATTCTTAGCCATTCCCCTTTTTTATAAGGGCCTCTTTTACTATCGAGAATAGATAATTCTTCTTCGTTTAACCGAACGCTGACGCAGTGAGTTCGAACTTCATTAGGTGAATATTTTGCTGTATGGAATTTACCTCTTCTTGAGCTTCTTGATAGATCTTCTTTACTTTCATTTTTATGCATATCTAACCTTTTTTAAAATGTGTTCATGATCTACAGTTAGCGCATTGGTAAAATAAGTCAAGGCAGTGTCGAAATTTATAAATAAGAGAGGTGGAGCAGATTGCTAATTAGGTAATCTGCTCTGGGTAAATATAGGGTTCATATTAAATTCATTATGACAGTGAGGAGGGGCGGAGGTTACAATCTACGTTTTACTGGCATTAAAGAGATTGTTTGTTTCATAATTTCGCTAAGTTTCTTTCTCTCATGTTCTGCTATATATTTACAAATCTCATCATGTCGAATATGCTGTTCCAGTTGTTTTTTATCTATTTTGATGTCATTGCGGATAAACCATTTAATGGTTTCAATGTCCCCGCGTAAATCATAACCTCGCAGTACAATATGGCGAAAATGTGTTTTGCTGATATCTGTCTTCTTCTTTAGTTCACTGAAGAAAGAGCTCATTTCATTTTCATTGGCACTTAGATAAACCTGGCAGTTATCAGAGATAGTAAAGTTAAGGTTTTTCTTCTGAAGCAAATCCATTATCTGCAGACTTTCGCTGTTGAGGTAGTTGAAAATTACTGGACTGCTATCCTTCATACTAATATGACGAATGAGCATTTTGGCTTTGAAATCGCCTAATGAATAGCAAATTTCAAAAATACCGTGACCCTGGTTATCTCTGTGGTTTATATCGCAACCGGCCTGTACCATCAAATCAAAGATAGAGTGATTTTTTACGTAAAAAAGTATTGTTCTTCCGCATTTATCCACATTGTTGACATTAATTCCAGCATTGATCAGGGTTTTGCAACAGGATATATTATCAGCTAACGAGCATAAACAGGTTTGGCCGAGACCATTTTTGTGGTGTATATCTACGCCGGAATCAATCAATTTTTTCAGTATGTGAGGATTTCGCTGGTTAAACAAAACATTGTGACCATAGTTGTCAGCATGGTTAAAATCTATTCCTGCTTTAACCAGAGTGTCAATCATTCTTGGGTTTTTACAGTAAAACAGTATATTTCTTCCAAACGAATCCAGTGTATTAATATCGGAGCCTGCATTAATGCAAGCCTGAATGTCTTTTGGAGTTTTACAAGAGAGTAATGCATTTATTGCGTTGTTATTCATAATTTTTCTCCTCTGTTAAGCGACTAATCTGATATAGTTGTCATGGTTGGTTTTATATTCCTTTATTTTTTTAATGTCTTCGTAAATTCGAGCGAGTGAAAACCATGAGATCTCTTTCAACATGTTTTTGTTGCTTACATACAAAATGTTACCACCGCGAAATGAAAAAGCATTATGGAATGTACTTTCATTCGTCGTTTTGAGAAATCGTATGAAATTTTTTATTGTCTCTTTTTTGTTCATGTTATAAGAGGTGAATGTATAGATAGAGAATACGGTTAAAATATTTCTCTTCGAGACCATATGTCTTGAGAAATAATCGAAATAAAATCTTTGCTCCTGAGTGTCACTTTTGCAGAAAAAAGAAAATTGTGGATTATATAATCTATAAAGATCTGCGTTCTTTTTTGTTTTGGCGAGATAGTTAGTCAGGCTTGGATAGTTTGTTTTATTCATTTTAGTTCTCCTTTATTTAATTAACAAAGGAAATATATATTATTAAATAAACAAAATGCAAATATATTTTTATATTTATTTAATTAAATAGATATATTTTTATTATATTTCATATAAGGTGTTGTTTTTCATTGTTATATTATTTTTATCAAAAAGTGCTGTGTTTTATCTGATTGATTTGGTTTGAGAGTAGTGATTGATATTGTATGAATTGGCGATGAGGGTGTTTTAAAAAATAAATTTATCAAAGTGCTAAGGTGCAATGTGGGGCTTTGTATTAAATTAATGATGTTAGCGCCCCTTGGCTATCTAACTAAAGGTTAAAGCCAAGGGGAGAGTGTTCAGGCATATTCAATTCATAATCTTTTTTTTGTAATTGCTTTACAGGTAACTGGTTGAAGCGTTGTTCGTAAAACCTTTTGCTCTCTCTGTGATTTTTCCTGGAGGATTTCTTCATAGAAGTAGCGTTCTTTTAGTGATTCTACATCAACTTTTATATCATGACATATTAACCATTTAATTAGCAGTCTTCCTACATATTGAGTCAGTAGATATGTACTGTTTATGTAAAACCAAACATGACTAATGTCTGTCAGTTTCTTTAGTTGTAAAATTAATTTTTTAACGTCGGCATTTGTTGGTGTGATAATGCACTTATCACTTATCTCAAATTCATTTTTTTGCTTTATAAGTAACGACAAGAGCTCAATTGATTTAAATGTAATGTTCGTGAATACAATTTTTGAACTGTCTTTAAGATGAATATTACGGATAAGAAAACGAATGTAGTTATCGTTTTTAGATTCCCAGTGAGTATATTTACCAACTATGCTGTGGTTTTCTGACTGCCAGTAATCGAATGCTGTCTGCCCGCTTAAATTTTTATGATTAATGTCGCAACCAGCCTCAATGAGTGCATCGTATACATATCCTTCAAATGGAATGAAAAGAAAGGAATTGCCATAGCTATCTTTGGTATGGATATCTAGTCCTGCTTTGATAAGATATTTTACTAACCCTGGTGAAACATCAATATGTTGAATCGCAAGGGTGCCTGACTTATTCCGGTGGTTAACATTAATACCATTGCTGACAAGAAGTTCCACTGTTTCAACATTTTGAGCATAGAATAATGCATTATTACCTTCATTATCCAAGTGGTGAATGTCAATGTCAGCGTCAATCATTGCCTGTATAGCTTCAGGTACATTACAGGTAAAAAGAGCAGTTTGGCCTTTACTATTGCATATATTTATATCCATGCCAGCCTTAAGGCAACGAAGGACACCATTTTTAGACTTTACACGGAATAGGTTATTTTTATTATTTTCGCTTGATATCATTGTTTATCTCCTTTTTTGTTGTTTTCAAGATATTAATGACACCAGATTGTACGGTATTCAAATTTATTTTTGTTTTATTAGTAAGCGAGCTGGCATCTCGCCTACAAACTAAGGGCATTATATAAGTGGTTAAAAACTCTAAATGTTCATGGTTTTCATTGCTGATATCCGAGACAGTGCATGCAACAGACCAACCCGAACCAAAGCTATTTGCAAGGACTATTAAAATAATTGCACCAATAAAGATGAAAATCAAACTAACTATGAAAACGATATTTCTCACTTTCAATGACGAGATTGAGAGAGTAAAGTTTTCCGTGAAAATATAGTCCCACACATTTTTTATCAAAACCTTATCGTAGGACATAATTAATAATGATAAAAATAAAAGCCACAGTGATAGTATATATAGTACTGTTTTAAGATATGGCCTGCTATCCATTAGCTTCTCCTGTATAACTTAAAATAGTTTATATGCTAAGAATTTAGGGAATCATTTTCCTAATTCTCCAGCTAAAAGTTCAGCCTGCTTCAAAATGGTCTCTGTGGCGAGCAAGGACATATCGGGTGGATAACCATATTTTTTGAGCAGACGTTTTACCACCACGCGAATTTTTGCTCTTGCTGCTTCTTTCACTGTCCAGTCAAGACTGACATTGTTGCGGATAGCCTCCGTAAGTACGACTGCCAGTTCTCGTAGTTTTTCCTTTTCCATTAACTCGCGAGCACTGTCGTTATCTGCAACAGCAGAATAGAAGGCATATTCATAAGCGCTGAGGTTTAACTGGGTGGCAAGGCTGTCAGATTCCTGGATAGTCTTGGCAAGCTTGATTAGCTCATCAATTACCTCCGCTGCGGTCAGTACCTTGTTCTGGTAGCCATTGATTGCAGAGGTCAGCATATCAATCAGTTTTTTGCCTTGGGTGATACTTTGATTCGAGCGAACCTTAATCTCGTCAGAAAGCAGTTTTTTAAGCGTTTCCAAAGCAATATTTCTGTGTTGGTAATCCTTCATTTCCTGAAGGAATTCTTCAGAAAGAACGGAAATATCTGGCTTTTGTATCCCAGCAGCGTCAAAAATATCAACAACTTTATCGGTAACCAGAGCCTGATCGATAGTCTGTTTTACCCGAACTTCCAGACTGTCATTGTGTTCTTCTTCTGATCCGTCTGAGTTTTCAGTAAATTTATTCAGTCTGGCTTTTACGGCCTGGAAGAATGCTACTTCGGGTGCCGCTTCCATTGCTTTATCGTGCGGTGTCGCCAATGCAAATGCCTGCGATAAGGCTGCAACCGCAGCCAGGAAACGCATTTTACCTTTACCGTTATCCAGCCCTAAAATATGGTTTTCTGATTCAAGAATAATTGTCAGGCGTTGTGAGGTAGTTGCGGCAAAGTAAGCTTTGTAATCGTATCCATGCATCATGCCTTCCAGGATTTCCAGCTTTTCCTGCATGAGCGTTACGGCTTCTTCCTGAACCTCAGCAGGATCTCCACGTCCACCTGCATCAGAGTAAAAGGAGAGGGCTTCTTTTAAATCAGAGGCAATGCCCAGATAGTCAACAACCAGACCGCCTATCTTATCTTTATACACACGGTTCACACGGGCAATTGCCTGCATAAGGTTGTGGCCTTTCATTGGTTTGTCGATATACAGCGTATGCATGCTGGGAGCGTCGAAGCCGGTTAACCACATATCACGCACTATCACCAGTTTCAGCTTGTCGTCGTCATCCTTCATACGGTTAGCCAGAACCTGACGTTCTTTTTTTGTGGTGTGGTGTTTGGCAATTTCTGGCCCGTCAGCAGCAGAAGAGGTCATGACGACTTTTATTATACCGTCATTTAAATCATCGCTGTGCCATTCAGGTTTTAAGGCTATGATTTCTTTATATAGTTCAGCAGCAATACGGCGGGACATGGTAACAATCATGCCCTTACCATGATCGGCATTGGATTTTAAGCGCTGCTCAAAGTGCAGAACCATATCCGCCGCAATCGCTTTAATACGTTTTGAACTGCCAATCAAACCTTCGATTCTGGCCCATTTAGAACGTTCTTTTTGCGTGAGCGTCAGTTCGTCCTCGTTAAACTCATCATCAAAGTCTTCAATAAGCTGACGACCTTCATCACTGATGGCAATTTTGGCAAGACGGCTTTCATAAAAGATACGAACTGTTGCACCATCTTCAACGGCCTGCGAGATATCGTAGATATCAACATAGTTACCAAAAACAGCAGGCGTGTTGACGTCCGTTTTTTCTATGGGGGTTCCGGTAAAGCCGAGATAGGTCGCATTAGGTAAGGCATCACGCATATATTTGGCAAAGCCGTAAACGGTGCGTTTACCTGTTACGTTGCCTTCGCTGTCTTTCACGTCAACTTCTTTGGCGCTGAAACCGTACTGGGAACGGTGTGCTTCATCAGCGATAACGACAATATTGGTTCTGTCTGACAACAACTCATAGATATTGCTGCCATCATCAGGCTGGAATTTTTGAATAGTAGTAAACACCACACCGCCAGAGGCGACACGCAAATATTCTTTGAGTTCTTCCCGGTTGTTGGCCTGTTTTGGTGTCTGACGAAGTAGCTGGGTCGCGGAAGAGAACGTACCGAATAGCTGATCATCTAAGTCGTTACGGTCAGTAATCACAACAACTGTCGGATTATCCAGCGCCAGCACAATTTTCCCGGTATAAAACACCATCGAAAGCGATTTACCGGAACCCTGAGTATGCCAGACTACGCCCGCTTTGCGATCTCCGGTTTTTTGCGCATTAACAAGATCTTTACTGTTACGTCCCTGCTGGCGCAGTGCCACTTCGGCAGAGGGGGAGTCCGCATTCACCGCTGAGGCACGAATAGTGGAAAGAACTGCTGCATTGACCGCGTAGTACTGGTGATAAGCCGCCATTTTTTTAACAGTACGGATACTGATAATCCCTTTGCTGTCTTCATGTTTGCTGGCCTCAAACACGATAAAGTGGCGGATTATATCCAGCAGCGTTACAGGATTAAGCAACCCCTGTAATAAAACTTCAAGCTGTGGTTGGGTACTGGTGGCTTGCGTTTTACCGTTAGCAGTTTTCCACGTCATATAACGACTGAAATCGGCAGAAACCGTCCCCGCTTTGGCTTCCAGCCCGTCAGATATCACATTAAAAGCATTGTAGTTAAACAGACCGGGGATTTGGTTCTGATAGGTTTTAATCTGATTATAGGCACCTGTTACCGTTGCATTTTCGTCAGCGGCATTTTTAAGTTCGATAACGACTAATGGCAGGCCATTGATGAATAAAATAAGATCAGGTCGGCGGGTATGGTTGCCTTCTTTGATGGTGAGCTGATTAATGACCAGAAATGCATTATTAGTGGGATCGTTAAAGTCGATCAGGCTGGCCAGTTCTCCTTGTGTATTACCATCCTTGCTGACTTCGATATTGATTCCTTCGGTCAAAAGGCGATGAAAGGTTAGATTGTTTGCCATTAGGTCAGGTGAGCTGATCTGCATCACCTGTTTTAGAGCTTCTTCACACTTCTGCTCACTAAGGTGCGGGTTAATTCGTTGCAATGCTGTACGCACTTTATCTTCAAGGATAACCTGCTGATAGCTACGTAACGGATTGATTCCACTGGGTTCAATGTCCGGGCCGTAAACATACTCATAGCCCAGCCCTTGCAGGTGCTCAATTGCCATTACTTCAATATCGGATTCGGTCATCTTTGCCATGCGTACTGTCCTTATTGCCGCTTAACCAGAGAGCGGGTTGTGCACCCACTTAATTATTTTATGCTACTGACGCGATTGCTTCTTCTGCATACTGAACCCGTAATTCACCGCTCATGAGCTTCGGTAAGAGGGTATCGCGGAGGTTTTCTAGTGTATTAACCTGTGTTGAGTTAATTTTGATTTTATTAAAAAAGCCTTCGCAAAAACTGTTGAAATTAATAATCATTTCAAATGAAGGAAGAGTTATAGATGAACTCATTGCTGAATCTCTGTTTAGCCCCGGAACGGCTGAATCACTATTCATATTCTCAAAACCTAAAGATTTGAGCAAAAAATACTCATAAAATAATTTGCTATTTTTTATTTTGCTTTCAATGTAATAACTGGTGTCAATTGGGTAAAAATTTTCATACATGTAATAAACTTTACCAAGAGTACCTTTGCGGCCAATAACTATCCCAGGCGCATTAACTAAGTATTCATTATGAAATCCGACTATTCCCCCTGATGCAACGACAGGAAAACCTTCTCCCGATCTGTTTTCTTGTTTGAGGGCTTTTCCATATTTAAGAGAAATAATGTCTGAAAGCTTTCCTTCTTTCAGATTATCTTGTTGTTCATTATCCAGCCACTGCCTAAACAGAGTTTCAGCCATAGATCCCACGTTTTATTCTGGCGATGAAGCAGGTCTATTTTGTCTTTAAGAGAGGACAAAATAGAGGCGATGGCTTTTTGTTCAGATTCATCAATTGGTAAGTAAAGAGGAATCAAATTTAGCGATGCTTTATTTAATTTTGGTTGAGCAGCACCTGTTAAATAAGGAGATAGATCAAGTTGTGAAAAATATTGGATTATCAATGCCGTTAAATGGGGCTTTTTAGCTTTAAGGACATGAGCGTGATTATTAACCCAAAATTTTCCAGTAGCTTCAAATGCTATAGGTGTTTTTCTGGACTTTAAGTTTTCTCCATCTTCAGAAATAAGGATGTAGCTGCCATCAAAAATATAATTGTCGATATAATCGACAATTCCTGACGCTCCATAATATGGAAAATTTCCTTTCTTATGGGCTCGTTCCATAGCACTCAAAGGAATTCTTTGTGCGTTGCAAAAATCTGCTAATTCAGTTATACAAAAATTTCTCCACCTACTCATAAAACCACCTTCGCCAGATTATCAACGATGGCTCTGTTCAGACGCGCCTCTTCTTCCAGTTGCGCTTCAAACTCAGCTTTAAGAGCCGTAAAGCGTTCTTTGAAGTCGAAATCGTCTTCTTCATCAGCGAGACCAACATAACGGCCCGGAGTCAGCACATAATCGAGTTTAGCCACTTCATCAATGTCTACGGACGCACAGAAACCCGCCACATCTTCATAGTCGCCACCTTTGTTACGCCAGTTATGGTAGGTGTCTGCGATGGTTTTAATATCGTCGTCAGAAAGCACTTTGGTACGACGATTAATCAAATGACCAAGATTACGGGCATCGATAAACAGAATTTCTTTACTGCGATCACGATACTGGTTGCTGTTATGACGGTCACGGCGCATAAACCATAATGCAGCAGGGATCTGAGTATTCAGGAACAGCTTTGCCGGTAAGTTGACGATACAGTCAATCACATTGGCATCTTTTACCAGTGCAGCACGAATATCACCTTCACCAGAGCTTTTAGAAGTTAATGCCCCTTTTGCCAGAACAACACCCGCTTGCCCTTTAGGAGACAAGTGATACAAAAAATGTTGCATCCATGCAAAGTTAGCGTTGCCAGCAGGTGGAATGCCATATTGCCAGCGGGCATCACCACGAAGCTGCTCACCGGACCAGTCGGAAACGTTAAACGGTGGGTTAGCAATGATAAAATCAGATTTTAAATCTTTATGAGCATCGTTAAGGAATGAACCTTCATTATTCCAGCGAACGTGTTCGGAGTTAATGCCACGAATTGCCAGGTTCATTTTTGCCAGACGCCAGGTGGTCTGGTTGGATTCCTGACCGTAAATCGAAATATCGTCAATATTTCCCTGATGCGCTTCAACAAATTTTTCTGACTGAACGAACATACCACCGGAACCGCAGCAAGGGTCAAAGACTCGGCCTTTATAGGGTTCCAGCATGGTAACCAGCAGGCTTACGATGGATTTTGGCGTATAGAACTGACCGCCCTGTTTGCCTTCTGCCAGTGCAAATTCACCAAGGAAGTATTCGAATACGTGGCCTAATACATCAGCAGAACGCGCTTTGGCATCTCCCAGTGCAATGTTGCCAATCAGATCTATCAGTTCACCCAGTACAGTGGCGTCGAGGTTCTGGCGAGCGTAGACTTTCGGCAACACACCTTTTAGCTGTGGGTTACCCGCTTCGATAAGCTCCATAGCATCATCAACCAGCTTACCGATTTCGGGTAGCTTGGCCTTAGATATTAGATAGTTCCAGCGTGCAAGCTCAGGGACAAAGAAAATGTTGTAAGCAGTGTACTCGTCTTTATCTTCCGGGTCAGCGCCTGTGAACTCGCCTTCACCAGCCTTCAGCAACTCATAATGAGATTCAAAAGAATCAGAAATATACTTAAGGAAAATCAGGCCCAGCACGACATGCTTGTACTCGGCTGCATCAATGTTCTTACGTAGCTTGTCAGCTGCTTTCCACAGGATGACCTCTAACGGGTCTGTTTTGATTTCTTTAGGTTTTCTGGCCATTAGCGTAACCTTGTGAAGGGGGACGATGGCCCTATTTTGCCTTAAAGTTCCGCTTGTTACGAGCTTATACAGCGATTAATTATTGTCTGGTTTTAGTGTGTTTGTTTAGCTCAGCAAGTGCAATGACTCATGGAGTAAGTGCTTTGTAGCGGGATTGTAGATGTCAGGTCATTGCCGTCAATGGAGCCACTGTCATTGGCATAATTGCAGCATAGCCGATGCCACGCGCACATTCGCCAGTTCACTGGGGTTCATCGTGTGTACTACACCAGTACGCATCCGGAAAGCAACGGCATGGCAGAATCGTTTGTAAAGACGTTCAAGCGGAATTACGTGTAAGTAAATGATCTGCCGGATGCAGTCTCAGTGATGGAAAAATGGCAGAATGGATAGAGGATTATGATAATCTGCATCCACACAAGGGGTTGAACATGAAATCGCCACGCTAATATCTTGATGCCATATTAGCAGTTAATTAGCCGTGTCCGTTTTAGCAGGGGCAACTCCAGTATTCAAAAAATGCTTTTTTAGTGCATATGCATGGGGTGAATAGATGTACAGGCTATGACAAACCATATCTATAATTTTTAATGTTTAAAATTCTCCGTTACAGTAAGACATTCCTTATACATTAAATTCCATCTAAGGTTGAATTTTTAATTTAATAAGGTCGCAATCTAAAATGATGTGTGTGGGGTTATTTGTAAGATGATTTTTCTATTTTTGATAGTGGTAGTTAAGGAGGGGGGGGGCTATTCAAAAAAATAGATATTCAAGGTTGGTAGCGGTTTGGTTTCTTTTCTAACCGAAGGGCAGAAAAGCAAGGGGAACTCGAAGAAGCAAGCGCAGCGGCTTCGCTGAGTTAGCCCTTGCTTTAGTTATAATAATAAAAAACGTAGTAACGGATATTCTTATGTAAATATATACAGCTTCGCTTGCATTGATTTTAAAGCTTCTCTTGCAGTTCAGGAGAAGCTCCGAATGCATCGCTTCGGTAGCTTAAAGGAAGTTATATGAAAAGGCTGTTTAAATGCTTCGCTTGTATTGATTTTAAAGGCTTCTCTTGCAGCGCAGGTAGTGCTTCTAATATACATCTTCGATTGTGCAAGTGAAACCCGGTAATACATTTCTTTAGCTCAAGATTATAATGGGCTATAACAGTGAATGGTAAATGTATAGGTGTGAAATTATTATTGTGTATTGAATTTGTATTAGTTATTTTTTTTAAAGGCTGATTATTTGTAAGTGAAAAATAAATTTTATTTGACAGGATTAGGATAAGTTATATTTTCATTTGATTATAAGTAACGGGGGGGATAGTATGGATTTTATTTTTTTTAAAAGTATAATGGCATTGCCAGATCTAACATTAATTATAGAAATAAATCACATCACAGACGTTGACATTATTTAAAAATGATTTATTAATAATGTATGTCATCAAGTGTTTTTGCTGATATGTATCCTGTACTATGTACAGTTTGTTATTTGCCCCATGTATGGGGATACTGGAAAGGCTACTGATTAGTAGCCTTTCGTCCCTTTAAGCAGCAAAAATTTTAAGCTGTTGCGCCAGGACATAATCTCCCCACCACTGCATGAGAGCTACTCGTTCGGTAATATATTCCGCACGATTATATGCAGCGATAATTTCGTCTTTTTTTGAGTGGGCAAGGGCCGCTTCAAGGGCATCTGTCCTGAACTTACCTGACTCTTCCGCTGCCGTTCTTGCAATAGATCGCATCCCGTGGGCAACAAGTTCACCTCCCAAGCCCATACGGATAATTGCTGCATTGGCTGTTTGTTCATGCATATGATTTAAGGGAGCCTTTATGCTGGGAAATACCCACTCGCGGTGCCCACTGATTGATTCCATAGACTTGAGTATCCGAAGAGATTGTTTGCTTAATGGGACCTTATGAGGTTTTTTCATCTTCATAAATTCAGCTGGGATGTTCCACATGCTGTTATCCATATCTATATCAGACCATCTTGCGCGGACAGCTTCACCAGGGCGAACCCATGTGAGAAGTTGCCATTCAATCAGTAGTCTTGTTTCTAAACGGACAGAAGCATTGTTCAGTGCTGCCAGAAAACGAGGGAGTTCAGAGGGGGGTAAGGCAGGCATATTCTGTTTTTTAGGCTTACTGAAACGTTGGCCTAGATTATCTGCGGGGTTAAATTCAATCAGCTCTTCTGTAGCCGCCCAACGGAAGATTTCATTCAACCTGGAAATTAGCCGCCGCAAGGTTTCCAGTACTCCCCGTTGTTCAATTGGATCAAGATGCTGTTTTAAGAGCTTGGGACGGATCTCATTGATTGGCACATTACCCAGACCGGGGAAAATATTTCGTTCAAGGCTCCGCCAGATGTCTTCTGCATGGTCTTGTGAGATGCCAGAGGTCTTTACCTTCTCATCCAACCATTTTCTCGCCACGGCTTGTAATGTGTGTTCTGTGGCATTCTTTAATGCATTAGCTTTATCGTTGTTATGGACTTGAGGGTCCGTGCCATTGGCAAGCAAGGAGAGGTATTCATCACGTAAGGCTCTTGCTCTTGCCAGGGTAAGGTGAGGGTAGGTCCCAAGGCTCATCTTGGTTCTTTTCTTGCTCACTGGTACTGAATACCTGAAATACCAATTCTTTTTCCCACCTGTTGAGAGGGGAGAGATTCGTAGAATCAAGCCATCACCGTCAAACAAGTTGATTTCTTTGTCTGCTGGCTTGGTGTTTTTGATTTCAGTGTCGGTGAGTTTCTTCGCGATCTTTGCCATTTTGGGACCCTCGATTTTTGGACCCTTTGTCTTGGGTCCCATTTAGGGTGCCATAACTCGTGGTTCTCAGCAATTCTCACTAGACGACAATGGACGTAAAAAAGCCCGCAGAGCTTGTGCTGTGCGGGCTTAGTAGACTTTACTGAACTTCGGTACATCAATATTTGGTGGAGCTGGCGGGAGTTGAACCCGCGTCCGAAATTCCTACATCCTCGGTACTACATGCTTAGTCAGTCTTTACATTCGCCTGGCACCTGCGGACAGACACGCCACTACCAGACTAGCCTGATTAGTTTTAACGCTTCAACCCCAGGCAGGGCATCCACGCGATCTCTTTTGGGTTTGACCTCTCTTTGATCCCCGTCTTAAGAGCGGAAGCTAGGGAGAGAGGGCTCAGAGCAGGTTATTAAGCTGCTAAAGCGTAGTTTTCGTCGTTTGCGACTATTTTTTTGCGGCTTTTTACGAGGCCAACCGCCCCTCGGCATGCACCTTGGGTTTCGCGAATCCCGTCGAATCCAGAATCAGCCCCAATGTGTTAGAACAAGTATAACAGACTTGTGACACGCGTGACCAGCCCCCACAACCCTTTAACCGCAAGGATTTACCGCTCGCGCAGTGCTTCTTTTGCACGATTAAATGGTTTGATTAAATAGTCGACGATGGTTTTTTCACCTGTTTTTATATCCACAGTGGCAATCATGCCCGGTACGATAGAAAAATGGCGTCCCAGCTTGTTCTGCAAGAAGTCCTGATGGGTACGGATAAACACGCGGTAGTAGAAAATTTCCGGTTTCACTTTGTCCTGAATGGTGTCCGGGGAGATTGTTTCGACCACGCCCTCCAGCCCTCCGTAAATGGCGTAGTCATAGGCAGTAATCTTCACCAGCGCCCGCTGTCCGGGGTGGATAAACGCGATATCGCGCGGTGACAGGCGGGTTTCAATCAGCAAATGATCGTCTACCGGGACAATCTCCATCATTTCGCCGTTAGGAGGGATCACGCCGCCAATCGTGGTGACCTGGATGTTTTTTACGATACCGCGCATCGGGGCGCGAACGGTCAGGCGGGTGACGGAGTCTTCGCGACCTTTTAAGATAGCCGCCAGCATATCTACCTCGGCGTTGGCCTTCGACAGCGCTTCACGCGCCTGCACGTAATATTGCGAGCGCAGATCGGTTATTTTGAGTCCAAGATCGCTTTTTTGTCGTTGCAGGCGCAGCACTTCTACGTGGCTGGCGGCACCGCTTTTCTCCAGCCGTTGGGTAATGGCCAGCTCTTTATTTACCGAGACCAGCGCATCCTGCAGTTCCACCATAGAATCAGCAAGCTGCGCGCGACGGCTTTTATACAGACGCGTTTCGGAAGCGATAAGATCCGGCCAGGCGCGCAGTGAATCGGGAAAGACCAGCGGCAGATCGTTAACTTCGGCATTGAGCCTTGCGCTGGAGGCCAGTGATGCGCGATAGCGGGCGGCGCTTTCACCCACGTTGGACTCCGAACGCGTTGGGTCGAGGCGGGCGACAATCTGGTTGGCCTGAACTTTATCTCCTTCGTGCACGCTGAGTTCGGCGAGGATCCCTCCGTCAAGCGACTGCAATACCTGTTCGCGCGAGCTGGGGATCACTTTCCCGCTGCCGGTTGAGACTTCATCCAGCTTGCCGAAATATGCCCAGATCCCCAGGACTGCAAACAGCAGCGTGCTGAGCAGAATAATGCGGCTGGCCCCGGAAAAACGGTGTTCCCGGCGGATATCGAGGTCGTCCATGGCGGCGTCATGCGGATTGGTTTTCATTTTTCCACTCCCGACCGTGAGTAGGGGCTGGTGCCCGGCTCGCATTCAACGCCTGCGCTTTCGGGGCATCCATGACCAGTTGACCTTCTTTGAGCACCACCACGCGTTCGACCAGTTCCAGAACCGGTACGCGATGGGTTGCAACAATCAATGTGCGGTTGCCCAGCCACAGGTTCAGGCGCTGAATAAACTCCCGTTCGGTATGTTCATCCAGCGAGGCGCTGGGTTCGTCGAGCAGGACAATATTGGGTGAGCGTAGCAGCATTCTTGCCAGCAGGATCGACTGCCGTTGGCCGCCGGACAGACCGTTGCCGCCTTCCATAATGGGGTGCGCCAGCCCTTTGGCGAGCTGTTTAACGAAAGCCGCCGCGCCGCTGACCTCCAGCGCTTCGAAGATCTGCGCGTCGCTGGCATGCGGTGCGCCGAGGGTCAGGTTCTCGCGTAGGGTGCCGAAAAACAGCCGAGCATTCTGGCTGAGAAAACCGATGTTGCGGCGTAAATCGGCCATATCGATCTGCGCCAGGCTCAGGTTGTCGAGCCGGACATCGCCCTGGATAATCTCCACGCCACCCGCCATGGCCTGCAGCAGCGTTGATTTCCCGGCGCCGTTACGCCCGAGGATCGCCACCCGTTCGCCGGGCATGACCTCCAGGCGCGAGATCCGCAGCGGAACGCGCTGATCGTCGCTGTGGTAGCGAAAGTGTGCGTTCTCAAACAGATAATGGCCGTGAAAAATCTCCTGGTGTACCCGGTCTTCATCGTGCTGCGTCTCGGTGGGAAGTTGCATAATGCTGTCCAGCCCCATTTTGGCTGCTTTGACCTGCTGCCAGCGGGCCAGCACACCACACAGGTTAGCCATCGGGGCGATCATTCTGGAACCGAGCATTGAAGCCGCCACCACGGCCCCGGTGGTCATCGTGCCTTCAATAACCATCGGCGCACCAAACATAATGATGGCGGCGTAAACCAGGCTTTGTACTGACATCCCCCAGCCGATCAGCCCCTGGGTAAGCTTGCGTGTGCGTAACCCGGACTCTCCAGTAATGCGGATATAGCTGTTCCATTGCTGTAAAAAGCGGTTTTCCGCCTGCATCAGCTTGATGTCTTCCAGCCCCTGAACGCTCTCGACCAGCACCGCGTTGCGCAGAGTGGATTCATGTGCGGCCTGGTTAGCAAGCACCGCCAGTTTTTTTTGTAATAACAGACCCGGCAGAATCATCAGAATGGCGGCGACGGGGGCTATCCACGCCAGCGGTGGAGCAATGCACGCCAGTACGACAATAAACAGAAAGAAAAACGGCAGATCGACAATGGTCGACATGGTCGAAGAGGTGATCATCTCACGAACCTGTTCCAGCTCGCGCAGTTGAGAAATAAAGCTCCCCGTTGAGCGGGGGACAGCGCTGTTGCGCAGCCGCAATGCGTGGCTAAACACGCGATCGGAAATGCGCATATCGGCGCGTTTGCCGAGCAGGTCCATGATGTGGGTACGCGCTTCTCGCAGCAAAAAGCCAAACAGCACCGCCACCAGAACACCGGTAGAGAGAACATACAGCGTTGGATAAGACTGGGCGGGGATCACCCGGTCATAGACCTGCATCGAAAAGATAATCCCGGCAAGCGACAGGACGTTAATCAGAAAGGCGGCAATCATGACCGGCAGGTAAGGGCGGATATCTTGTAAAACCAGCTCGCGTATCCAGTCGGGTCTAAAGCGCGAAATATAGCGATCAACCCGACCGTCTTTTAATGCCGATAACGGGCGCAGTGCGGTGATAGTATGGATTTCTGGCAGAAGCTCAGCCACTGCCAGCCGGTTGCGTTGTCCCTCGTCGGCGATGATAAAAACATCCAGGGCATCTTCACCGTTAAAATGTTCGATCACCATGATTTGGCCGTCGTGCAGTTCCGCCACCACCGGTAAACGCCATTGGTTAAGTACCTGCTTTGCGGTATCCAGCGTATGAAAGGAAAGTCCCGCCTGGCGCGCTAATTGCGTCAAAGCAAGGGTTTTGCTTTTCCCCTCAAACCATGGGGCGTTAGCCTGAATAGCACCAGGCGAACAGGCAACGCGATAGTGGCTGGCAATATGCGTCATTGCCTGCGCCCACTGGCTCAGGGTGGGTTCGCCAATAGCATCTTCAACAACAGGCTCGACGTCGCTCATAGCTGGATCTCCACCGATTGAATGCTGCGGTTATTTAAGGCGAACGCCTGGCGCAACGATCCGGTGTTGTAGAGGCAGTTCAGTTGTAGCTGGCGAAGCTGGCTTTGGGTCTGGAGTTCGGCAAAACGGGCCTGATACACCTCCTGTTCGGCGTTAAGAACATCAAGTAATGGGCGTGAGCCGAGATCCAGATACTGCTGTTGATACAGTTCGCGCGTTTGTTCGCTCAGCCGCTGCTGGCGGCGCAGGATCTGCAATGCAGTCGCGAGACTCATTGCCTGGCTGTGGGATTCCAGTAATTTCTGTCGTACTTCGAGTCGGGTGCGCTGAATAGAGTACTGTGCGGACTCTACCGCGTGGCTGGCGGCGTTGCGTCGGGCGGTGAGCCCGCCTCCCTGATACAGCGGCATTTCGACTTTTACCCACGCTGAGTACTGCGTTTTGTCGAGCACCTCATGGCTGGGGTATTTGTCGTTGAGATAGTGCTGAACAGATGGCTCCAGGGAAATGGTTGGCGTCATCTGCGCGTTGGCGTAATCAAGGTTGGCCTGCGCGACGTTCGCCTGCGCCCAGGCCGCCAGCACTGCAGGAACTAACTTATCCTCCGGTTTTACCACATCGCAACTGCTGTCCAGTTTTACCGGAAACTCATTGCTGATGCCGTTAAGCGAGTTCCAGCCGAGATAGCTCATCAATGTCGCTTTGCTACTGTCGAGATTGGCCTGATATTGCGCCAGTTGAGAACGTGCGGACTCGATACGCGCATCGGTTTGCACTACGTCTGACAGCGAGGTCGCCCCTTCATCATTACGTTCTCTGGTCAGTCGACCAATACCGTTTAGCGCGACCAGTTGTTCTTCGGCGGCATCCACCATCTGTTGCCATGTCTGAACCTGGACGATGGCATTGGCGGTAGCGTGAGCGACAGTATCGATGCTGAGTAACACGTTTGCCTGTTGCTGCGCTGAACCGGCGGTTTCGGCGCGCACCTGGCTGGCGACTTTGCCGAAGTCATACAGCATTTGTGACACCGAAATGACCAGTGCAGGGCTGAAGCCATGGTCAGTGTAGGTATTGCTGTAGCCGTTGTTCATTCCGGCTGTAACTTGCGGGTAATATTTCGCTTTCGCCACGTCTATCTGCTCATTTTGCGAGAGCAGTTTGCCAATGGATTCACGAATAGAAGGATGCCAGCTCACGGCGCGACTCACCGCGTCGTTAAGCGTCAGGCTTCCGGGAGCGGCAACGCTTAGCGGTAGATCGGCCACAGAACCATCCAGAGAGGGAAGCATCTGACTGGTTGCCAGCCCTTCCGGCGTAATAATTTGCGGTTCATCTTCGGCATTCGCACGAACGGAACAAAACGTTAATGCCAGCAGTACAGCAACAGGGGCGACATTTCTCATAGTTTATCCCTTGCAAAATAGGGCAGTGACGATTGTTATTACCCCGGACGTCATGGCATCCGGGGCTGTTGTTATATCGTTATAGCGGTATGGCGTTCGTTTCAGGTCACAATGTGATTTTGTTGGATCAGCTCATCGAGCGTGGTGTGTACGTTCTCCAGCGTTACGAGGTTAGTGGTGTGGTACGTGTTGCCTGTACCGTCGCGATCAATGGACACGATGGTGTTGTTACCGCTGGTGGTCACTGTGAGGTAGTTGCCGAGCGTGGCATTTTGTCCGTTCCAGCCTACCAGCAGGTCGCCGATGTCGATTTTGTCGCCCTGAGCCAGTGAAAAGTTGGTCCAGTTGTCCGCAGTCCCGTTACCGCCGGTAGCGTCGTTGGCATTGAGCAGGTGATAAATCAGCGTATCGCCGTAGACCGATCCGGTGATCACGTCATGCTGTGCGGTGCTTGCCATCTGCGGGTTCATATTGATGGTCAGCGTAGCGGTGTCCGTGTGCCCGTTTTGGTCGTTCAGCGTATAGGTAAAGGTCTCTTTGCTGAGCATCGACGCTACGGTTGTACCCGGCTTCAGCGTGTAGATGTATGAGCCATCCAGGTTCATAGTCAGTGAACCATAATGACCCTGAATTGTTGCGCTACTGGCGCTGCCGGCCGGATTGAGGGTGGCGGTACTGCCGTTAAAACCGGTGACAGTGAGCTGGGTATGGACGGTTGAGAGCTGATCGTGCGCGCCAGCGGCATCACTGCCATCAAAAATATTGCCATTCACCGTCGTGGTGTTAACGTCCCAGGTATTGAGGTGCCATGTCGTACCCGTGACGTTTGGCGTAATGCTGACGTTGCCAACGGCCAGTCCCCCCATTGTTCCTGTGAAGCTGATGCTGTAATGACCAGCGGCTAGCTCAGCATTACCCAGCGAGACGGCAATTGAACTGCCTAACAGGCTGATAGAGCTGGCGGGTACAGAGCCAGAAAGCGAGAATCCGTCAGGACCGGTGATTGTCCAGGTTACGCCCAGCGTACCGACGGTGATAAGTGTGCCGATGCTGAAGTTGAGCGTGGCGCCTTTCAGTACGTCATTTGTTGCGATATCAAACGAACCTGTACCGGTTGCTTTGCTCCCCAGCGTCGGAATTGTCGCGGTGCCCAGCGCGCCACTTCCATATGCCGTAGAGTCCTGAATGGTACTTACCGCCATCATGCTGCTGACGTCATTTACTGCGTCCAGCGCTTGCGGGGTCGCCGTAATGTTCAGCGAGGCGCTTCCTGTATCGCCATTGGGGGCTTTGACCGTATAGACGAAACTGTCCGGTGTGCTGATACCGTCTGCGCCCAGTCCGCTTTTCAGCGTGTAGGTGTAGTTCCCTTTTGCATCAATAGTCAGCGTGCCGTACTGTCCGTTAATGGTGGTAGTGCCCGGTGCGTTAACGGCGACACCGTTCACTTCGGTGATAACGGTATTAGCCGGAGCCGAGTCGTTGGCCAGCAGATTTCCATTGGTTGCCGCACTCAGGCTGTCGACGGCGTAGGTGTGATCGGCCTGAATATTCAGGGTATAGTTGGTCAGCAGCGTCAGGCCGCCGGAAGCGTTAAGCAGGAACAGATAGTCACCGCCCGGCAGCGTAATGGTATACGCCGGTGAATTGCCGCTCAGTAGGGCGGTTACCCAGTTCGGTTGTACCCGGTACTGCTCATACTGCTGAATAGACTCGTTGAAGCGGTAGACATAGAGATCAAAGCCGCCCAGCGTTACGCCAAGTACGCTGGCCTGAACCGTTATCGTTCGGGTCGCGCCGTCATCAACGTTGAATTTAATCGGGTTGGTCAAACCGTTGACCAGGCTGACATCCAGCAATTGTCCCAAACCAACACTGGCGAGCGTGAAGCCGGTTTGTTGTGATGGATGGTTGTCGACTGCGATGACCTGCGTCCCGTAAGTCAGCGCAGCCACATCGTCTGCCGCCGTTACCGTACTGGTGGTCGGGGCCTGACCCAGCGTGACCACCAGTTTTGCTGAGGAGTGATCGCTACCATGCGTTAGCGTGTAAGTGAAACTTTCGGAACGGCCATACACTGAGATTGACGTATTGGTCAGGGTATAGGTGTAGCTACCATTCTGATTGATATGCAGAATGCCGTATTTCCCCTGCACATCAATGCCGCCCGCCGGGACGTTCACGACGTTGCCGTTACCGTCAGTGATAGCGGTGACCAGCGTGCCGGAAGGGGCGTTATCTTGACCGTTAGTTGGATCGGTATCGGTGATGATGTTACCGGATTCTGTGGTCCCCCCAGTGATGGTTCCGCCGTTGGTTTTCACCACGGCAACGTCCAGGCTAGTATATGCGCCAGTCGCCAGCAGGTTAGTGTTGAAGCTGACCACGCGATAATCCCCGCCTGTCAGCCCATCATAATTGAGCGTCACTCCAGAGGCTCCGATGGTCAGCAAACTGGCAAAATTGGGTTTTGAGGTATCGACCACGGTTATCCAGGTGTTGAGCAAGGAGTCATAGCGCTGGATAACAATCTCCATTGAGCTTAATAGTGACAGCACAATGCCGGTCGCCGCGGCGTTAATGGTGATGGAGCCACTACCGCCAGACTGGATGCTGAAATTAACACTTGCCGTGTCGTTACCCAGCACATTGGCGACATTACCCAGTGCGTTCACCAGCAGGAAACCGTAATCGCTTTGATGTTCAGTTCTGATTGTCACGTCAGTCTGTAGCGGCAAACGGGTGACATTATCTTCAGCCAGCAGGGGGAGTACCGGCGCGATGACGCTGGCAGGCGATGACGTGTTACCTGCCGCGTCGGTTGCCGTTGCAGATAACGACTGACCTTCAATCTGGCGTACAGGCAAGGTGGCACTGTAGACGCCACTGCTGTTGGCGACCGCTGTCACGCTGGTGCCGCCAGGCAGGGATATCGTCACCGTACTGCCGGCTTCGGCAATGCCGCTCACTGTTCCGCCATCGGCGCTGATCAGAATCGTAGGAGGTGGCGGTGGCGTGGTATCCACAATGACGCTGAACGAGCCAGACAAAACGCTCGAGCCGTTGGCATTTGTGGCGTTGGCAGTAAACGCGTGGTTGCCTTCGCTGAGCGCACCGGATGGGGTAAAGCTCCAGATCCCATTCCCGTCTGCGGTTGTGCTCCCCATCAACGTGCCGTTGTTATACAGGTTGATAACGGCGTTTGCCTGCGCAGTTCCGCTCAGTGTTGGGCGGGTATCATTCGTGGTTTTCCCGGCGGTGACCAGGCCCGTGATAGTGCCGACATCATCGAATACGCTGGAGATCACTGGCGCAGGCGGTACGCCGGTAAACGGGGCCAGTACGTTACCCGCCGTACCGATGTTGCCTGCGGCGTCCTGTGCGCTAACCAGCAGCGTTTGCCCACTAATTTGCGGTGGATTCAGGGTAAAGGTGAAGTTACCGGAAGCATTCGCTGTCGTGGTGCCGAGTACCGTTCCGCTACCAGAGGTGATAATGACCGTACTGTTCGCTTCGGCCACGCCGGTTAACGCCGTACCATTGGCGTTGACCGCCAGCCCGGTTGGAACACCGGGCGCGATGGTATCGACCACAATGGCTGCCGCAGACGATAATCCACTGGTATTCCCCGCCGCATCTGTCGCCGTGATGGTAAAAGAATGAGCCCCTTGAGCCAGAGCAGTGGACGGCGTGTAACTCCAGTTGCCGGTGCTGTCAGCCGTTACGCTGATAACAAAACTGCCATTATCATAAATATCGACTCGCGCGTTGGCCTCTGTGGATCCGTTCAGGGTTGGGCGTGAGTCATTGGTGGGCTGGTTGCTGCCAATCGCACCGGTGTTGGGGCCAACATCATCAATAATGCTACTTATTGAAGGCTGTGCCGGGGCTGTGGTGTCCACCACCACGGTAAAACCTGCTGTTGCGCCGCTGGTATTACCTGCCGCATCGGTAGCGGTTACAGTGAAGGTATGGGACCCGGTCGCGAGCGGCGTGGTCGGAGTAAATGTCCAGCTATTATTGCCTTGCACCAGCGCAGTACCAAGCAGAGTGTTCCCGTCATAGATGCTGACAGTGCTACCGGCTTCGGCGGTACCGTTGAGCGTTGGGCGGGCATCGTTGGTTAGCTGCCCATTGTCCAGCGCTGTATTGAAAACTCCCCCTGCGATGTCATCTATGACCGAGATCAGTTGTGGGATTGGCGGTGGGGTCGTATCGATATTAATAATAAATCCGCTTGAGGTGGCACCGATATTGCCTGCGGCGTCGGTGGCGATAGCAGTGAATGTATGTTGGCCGTTGCTCAGTGTGGATGGCAGATATTCCCACGTCCCATCTATTGTGGCTGTTACCGTCCCCAGCAGCGTGCCGTTATCGTAAATCGCGACCCGGGCATTCGCTTCCGTTGAGCCACTGAGCAGCGGACGGGTGTCATTGGTCCAGGCTCCACTGGACAGAGTCCCGGTGCCGGGCTGTACATCATCGACGGCCTGGATAATGGTGGGGGCAAGCGGGGCAACGGTATCCACAATGATGTTAAATGCGGCGGATGACTGACTGACGTTTCCGGCTGCATCCGTGGCGGTCACCGTGAGCGCATGGTTACCATTTCCAAGTCCGGCTGTTGGCGTGAAGTTCCAGGCTCCATTGGCGTCTACCGGAGCGGTACCGAGATAGGTACCATTGTCATAAATTTTGATCGTGGAATTGGCTTCTGCCGTACCACTGAGCGTGGGTTGCGCATCATTTGTGGCCTGGCCGTTGTTCAGATTGCCCGTCAGCGGGCCGACATCATCTGCGACCTGAGAAATGACGGGTATACCCGGCGATATGGTATCGACGATGAGCCCAAAGCCGTTCGACGCAAGGCTGGTGTTACCTGCACTGTCGGTCGCGGTGACGGTCAATGTATGTGGTCCGTTGCTCAGAGCATCCGTTGGGGTAAAGTTCCAGATACCTCCCGCACCCACGGTGGTAGTGCCAATGGGTTGACCATCGCTCAGAACGGTAATGGTCGCTCCCACTTCGCCCGTGCCACTCAGTGCCGGACGTGTTTCGTTTGTCGTCTGCCCATTGGTTATCGCGCCTGTTGTGGGCGCCGTATTGTCCAGCACCGTGCTAATGATGGGGGGCTGTGGGGCGATAGAATCCAGTTCGAGGGTAAAGGACGAAGATACCCCACCCATATTGCCCGCCTGGTCGGTGGCAACGGCGGTAAAGATGTGTTGCCCCTGAGTCAGTGGGGCATCCGGCGTGAAGCTCCAGTTGCCGGATTCATCAACCTGGGTTGTACCAATATCAACGCCTTTATCGCGGATGGTGATAGATGCGCCGATCTCTCCTTTGCCGTTCAGCGTGGGTTGTGCATCGTTAGTCAATTGTCCGTTAGTCAGCGATGTGTTGCCGGGTTGATCGTCAATCACCGAGGTAATGTTCGGCGCCGCGGGCGGCAGCGTATCAACTACCAGAACGAAAGGTGGGCTTGCCGGGCTGATATTGCCAGCGCCATCCGTGACGGTTGCGGTTAACGAATGATTGCCTTCACTAAGTGCTGGAGCCGGTGTAAAGCTCCAGTTGCCGTTTTCATCGCTGGTGGTTGTGCCAATTACCGCGCCATTATCGCGAATGGTAACCACTGAATCGGCCTCGGTGACGCCAGCAAGCGTTGGGGTGTTGTCGTTGGTTAGCTGTCCGGATGTAAGAGATTGCGGGGTACCGACGTCGTCCGTTACCGTCACAATAGAGGGCGCGCTTGGGATTAACGTATCGACAATAACCCGGAAGCTGTTGGAGGGATCGCCCTGGTTGCCTGCCGCATCCGTTGCGCGTGCGGTAAAGATATGCTCGCCTTCTCCCAACCCATTTGTCGGAGTATAGCTCCAGTATCCGCTGCCACTCACGGTGGTTGTGCCAATCGCGATACCTTTATCGTAAAGGGTGATAGTCGCACCCGCTTCGCCAGTTCCATTGAAGGTCGGCGTGCATCGTTGGTAATTTGTCCGGTATCTAACGATCCTGTACCTGGTAACACGTCGTCAATCACACTGGTGATCGCGGGGGCTTGTGGGGCGGCAGTATCGATAGTGATGGCGTAATTGGGCGACAACCCACTGGGTTCTGAGTTTACAGTTTGCGATACGGTGAAATTGTAGGTCGTGCCGTTTGTCAGTGGAGTGGATAATGGATAGCGCCATGCGCCGGAAACGGCATCGGCGGTGACCGTAGCGATTACATTCCCATCCTGATAAATTGTAACCGTTGCTCCTGCCGTGGCGGTTCCTTGTAACAGCGGTGAGGTGTCATTGGTGGATTTACCGTTGCCAATCACTCCTGTAACGGGAGAGACATCATCAATGATTTCGAGAGTTGGCGGATGCGGAATACTGGAAGTGGCCGCGTTAAACGGCGTAGGGTCGCTGCTATTGCCCGCCTGATCCTGGGCGATTGCATTCAGATTCTGCCCCGTAGTTTGTGCGGGTGATATCGTGACGGTGTAGACACCTGTAACGCTGTTCGCAATGCCCTGACCCAGTACCGTGGTACCATTTCTGATGATGACGGTACTGCCCGGCTCGGCTGTCCCGCTCACCAGCGTGCCGTTCGGGTCAACATAGGTGACGATTGGCTCGGCAGGAGGCTGCGTATCGAGTATCAACATCACAGGGTTTCCTGCCGCCAGGGAATTACCCGCGGGATCCCTGGCGCCGAACGTCAGCGTGTGCGGGCCATCGCCCGTCAGCGTAATCTCAATACTCCAGCTACCATTCGCCGCAACGAGGGTTTCGGCAATGGGATTGCCGCCATCGAAAATGACTACCGTACTGCCCGGCGCACCGGTCCCGCTTATTGTTGGGGTGGTATCATCCGTGATGCTACCGTTGGTCAATGAACCGATAATGACGCCAGCGTCATCTTCAATATCTGTAACCTGCGGTAGGGTCAGCACGGTGCTGCTAACCGTAAACGCTACGCTGTTTGATGGGGTACTGGCGTTCCCCGCCGCATCGGTTGCAATGGCCGTTAGCGTATAACTTCCGTTTGCCAGTGCCGTCCCAGGAGTAATACTCCAGGTGGTGCCAACCACCGTTGTGGTACCGATAATCGTACTGCCGTTGTACAGCGTGATCGTGTCGCCGTCAGTGCCGGTTCCGCGAATAGTTGGCGTCGTATCATCTGTTATTGCGCCAGGTGCAAGATCGCCCTGGAAACCACCGACATTATCATTGACGGCAAGAATAACAGGGGAGGCAGAGGGCGTTGTATCGATCTCCAGGAGGATGGCATCTGATGGCGGGCTGACGTTGCCAGCAGGATCGGTCGCCGTAATGGTCACCTGATAAACATCCTGGGGAAGTGGCACTGATGGTGTAAAGCTCCAGCTACCGTCTGCCCCAACCGTTGCGGTACCCTGCGACGAAGAGTTGCCATTAAGATAGAGGGTAATGAGATCGCCGACACTCCCCGTGCCGCTGAACGTTGGCGTGGTGTCGTTAGTCATGCCGTTTGTCACGACCCCGGTTATCGGATTGACGTCGTCCGTAATGGTGGGCGGGAGCGGTTGCGTTGGCGGCAGATTATCCACCGTCAGCGTAAAGCCCGCCGATGGGATCCCTGTGTTGCCCGCCGCGTCGGTCGCCGTGGCGGTGAATTTATGCGGCCCATCGGCAAGTGAGGTCGGGGTAAATGTCCAGGTGCCGTCTGGCTGTACGGTAGTGATGCCGGCGAGGCCGCCATTCTCATAAATCGTAATTGTCGCACCCGGCTCACCTGTTCCGGACAGTTTAGGGTTGTCGCTTTTCGTGCTGCCGCCATTACTCAGTGCTTTAGTTTCAATGCCAATAAGCCCTTCCGCTGAGGTGATGATCGGGGCCGCGGGTGGTGTTGTATCGACAGTCAGCATGAAACTTCCGGCGGTACTGGCGTTACCCGCCGCGTCTGTCGCGATAGCTGACAACGTGTGCGAGCCTTCACTAAGTGGCTGGGTGACCGGGAAACTCCAGCTTCCTCCGGCCACAACGGTGGTCGTTCCAATCGGTGTGGCACCATCGTAGATAGTGATGGTGGAGCCAACTTCTCCGGTCCCCTTCAGTGACGGCAGGTTATCGTTTGAACGGCTACCAGAAGGCAAGTCAACGGGTGCATTGCCGATGTCATCTGTGGCGGCTGAAATAACCGGAGCCCCAGGAGGCTGGGTGTCAACGGTAATGGTGACAGTGACGGGGGAGGTGACGACGTTACCGGCGGCATCTGTTGCTGATACTGTAAAATGATGGTCGCGATCGGCAAGCTGCTTGTTGTCCGGGACGGTATAGCTCCAGGTACCTGACTTGTCGATGAGCATCACCGTCATCAGCAAACCATTATCATACAGGTTCACCAGCGAGCCTGGCTCGCCGGTCCCGGAGAGGGTCGGCGTGTTGTCGTTGGTTACCCAGTTGTTATTCGCGATGTTACCGGTGATGGTTCCGACGTCATCGCTAATCAGAGTAATAACCGGGACGGTCGGCGCGACGCTATCGACAATGATTTTCCAGCTGGCGGCGCTACTGGTGTTGTTGGCGGCATCAGTTGCCGTAACCGTAAACACGTGTGCGCCCTGGCTCAGCGCGGTGGTCGGCGTGTAGTCCCAGTTACCATTGATATCGGCGGTAACGGTGGCTAGCAGGGTGCCATTATCATAAATTTTTACCTGCGAGCCCGCTTCGGCGGTGCCCTTAATTTCCGGTTTATCGTCGTTTGTCAGCGTGTTGTTATCAATTTTTCCGATGACGTCGGGAACATCATCTAAGACGGCAATAATAATCGGTTGGTCTGGCGCGGTAATATCCGGAGCCAACGCGGAAGCGGGCAGACTTTCGTTGCCTGCGCTGTCCGTTGCGGTCACTTTTACCGTTTCACCATTGTTTTGTGACGGGGTGATCGACACGGCAAAATGACCGCCGCTGTCTGCCTGACCCACGCCAATCGTATTCCCGTTGCTGTCTTTTACGGTGATAGTGCTGCCGATTTCAGCATGTCCACTGACTGAACCACCATCCCCGGCGACAATTACCCCTGTCGGTGCGTCAGGGGCGGTGCTGTCTGGTGCGGTGACTGCTGTGTTATCACTGGTATTACCTGCTGCATCCGTTGCATTGGCGACAAGATGTTCGCCGTTCGTTTGTGGCGGAACCAGTGTGGCGGTGAAATCTCCGTCAGCATCAGCGGTGGTCGTGCCAATGATAGTGCCACCAGGATTGAGAATATGTACGGTACTGTTGGGCTCTGCCGTGCCGGAAACCTCATCGCCCGCGTTATTGATTGTCAGGTTTGCGGGCGGTAGCGGGGCGGTGATATCGGGAGCGAGTGCTGTTTCTGGCAAACTCGGGTTTCCTGCTGGATCGGTAGCGATAGCGGCTATGGTTTCGCCATTGGTTTGTGGTGGGTTTATGGTGATAGTAAACGAGCCATCTGGCCCGGTAACGCCACTGCCGATTAAATGATTATTATTGTCGGTTATAGTCACGGTACTGCCGGGTTCAGCCGTACCAGTGACGACAGCACCATCGGCAGATACGTTCAGATTGTCTGGTGATAACGGCGGCTGAGTATCGATATTGATATTGAATGCCGTCGATATTCCCCCCGTACCCAGGTGGTTGGTTGCCGTAGCGGTGAAGGCGTATGAGCCGTCCCGCAAGTTTGTGCTGGAGGTCCAGTCCCAACTACCGTTGCTGTCGGCGACGACGCTGTCGATATATGCCCCGTTATTGTAAATTTTAACCGTACTGTTGGCGTCAGCTGTTCCGGAAAGCGTTGGGGTCGCATCATTAGTGGACTGATTGTTGGTCAATGACCCAACGGAGGGCGCGACATCATCCATAACGCTGACAATCACGGGGACGCCTGGATAACCGGAATTTGAGGCACTGAATGAGGTATCTGGCCCGATATTGCCTGCTTCATCCTGAATCTTTGCTGTCAGCGTTTCACCATGTGTTTGCGAGGGTGATATGCCAATAGTGAAGGTGCCGCCTGAACCGACGATTGCTGAACCCAGAACCTGGTTGTTACTGCCAATGATGGTGACAGTGCTTCCGGGCTCTGCACTACCCGTCACCATGGTGCCTTCCAGGTTCACTGAAGAAATTACTGCGGCGGCAGGTGGGGTGGTATCGACGGTAATGACCCAACTGTCTGAGATTGCGCTGCTGCCCGCATTGTTTGATGCGCTGACCGTAAACTGGTGAGCGCCTTCCGCGAGCGGGGAAGATGGAGTAAACGTCCAGTTGCCGTTGGCATCGATAGTGACCTGTCCTATTTCGACACCGTTATCAAAAATATGTAAGGTGGCATTTGCGGGACCAGTGCCCTGAAGAGTAGGCGTATTATCGTTGGTGGATTCCTGCTGATTGACAGGACCTGTAATCAGCTCCTGATTATCGATCACGCTGGTAATAACGGGCACGTCTGGCATGTTAGGGGTTGTTGTCGGCGGATCGCCACCATCGCCATTGCCATTGTCATTGCCGTTGCCATTGCCATTGCCATTGCTATTGCCGTTCCCACCATTATCGTTTCCGGCGTTGTTATCGCTCCCCCCACCGCCACCGCCACCGCCGCCACCTGCAGCGAGGCCAACTCCGCCAGCGACCGCGATCCCGCCAAGAACCCAGGGCCAAACTGCGCCTCCTTCATGACTGCCTTCGCTCGCCATCAATGGGGTGAGATCGTCCAGATGCTGATAGTGGAATGCGCCATCCGTATCCTGAACCCACCATAGTGCGCCGTTACTATCTTCAAGTACGAGCTGGCTTTGTTCATCACCTTTGCCAACGTAAAAGTTTTTAATTGTGATAGTTTCACCAGAGCGGAGTGTGACAATCAGATCCTGATTTACGCGGGTAAGCTGACTGATTTCTTCACGAGAAACAGACAGCTTCACGATGGAAGGTGAATTGAGCGTGACTTCTGAAGCTTCAATATTTGTGGAAACACCAGTCAATTTTGATACAACGGCGAGTAGACGCATATATTCACTCCTGATGGCAGGCCGAGAGTATTAATCCACAATAGCGTGTTGGGAGAATGAGCTGACAGGTGCCCGTTCATCGTATAGATGAGTTTGCACATGTGGTTTCATTGATTAGGTCACGCAGGTATCAGTTTGTTTTTCGAATACGTCAGGGCCCCTGAGTCTGAATAGTTCTTTCGTATTAGATGATATAGTCAGAAAGGATGTATTACGCAAATTATCTATATTAAAAATACATTGAGGTAATTGAAAAGGATACTTTCCAGTACGTGTTTTGGTTGTTGTTGAAATCTAACTCGCTGTATATAAAGTTGTTTTTCTTCTTTGTGGTTTTTTACAAATCTAATAAACACCAGTAATAATAGTGTTATTGGTGAGGCGTAAAATATAAACGATACGGTCTTGAAGTTTTATTTTATTAAGCTATGGACCCGATAAAATAATGAAAATACTATTTTAGGTTTGAACGATTCAGCGGTGTAAAAACTATAATTTTGGTGAATATAATGGGTGGGTTTCAATAACTAAACAATAAGAGCCAGCCTCATGATGAGAGACTGGCCGCTGAGAGGGGATTTATCGACCTGCATTTTTCATAATACGAGCTTTGTCCAACTGCCACTCACGTTCTTTTACATCGGAACGCTTGTCGTGCTGTTTCTTCCCTTTTGCGACGCCAATTTTGACTTTGCACCAGGCATTCTTCCAGTACAGCGAAAGTGCCACGACGGTGTAACCGTCACGATTCATGCGTCCATATAAGGAGTCAAGTTCGCGTTGGTTTAACAGAAGCTTACGGGTGCGAGTAGGGTCACACACGACGTGCGTTGAGGCAACGGCCATCGGCGTGAAGTTGGCGCCAAACAGGAACGCTTCGCCGTCTTTGAGAATGACATAGCTATCGCCAATATTGGCCTTTCCTGCGCGCAGGGATTTGACTTCCCAGCCTTGCAGTGCGAGTCCAGCTTCGAACTCTTCTTCAATAAAGTATTCGTGTCGTGCGCGCTTGTTGAGCGCGATTGTGGCTGAGCCAGGTTTGTGTGCTTTTTTCTTCGTCATAATGCCGCTCAGTATAGGTAATCTGGAATTGAAAAACACCCCATTTCATCCAGCGGGGCGCAAGGCGCTATCTTAGCACGAGTTGGGCTATAGCGTTTTTTTTAGCGGATGATAAATGGTATTATTTGCACGATTGATATTGATGGAAATTGTTATGCCTCAGATTAGCCGGACCGCTTTAGTACCTTACAGTGCGGAACAGATGTATCAGTTAGTGAATGATGTTAAATCCTATCCTCAGTTTTTACCGGGTTGCACCGGAAGCCGCGTCCTGGAGTCGACTCCGGGGCAAATGACGGCCGCTGTGGATGTCTCGAAAGCAGGGATCAGCAAAACGTTCACCACGCGTAATCAACTGACCAGTAACCAGAGCATCCTGATGCATCTGGTCGATGGACCGTTCAAGAAACTGATTGGCGGCTGGAAGTTTACGCCACTAAGTCATGAAGCGTGTCGTATTGAGTTTCATCTCGATTTTGAGTTCACCAATAAGTTAATCGAACTGGCGTTTGGCCGCATCTTTAAAGAGCTGGCTTCTAATATGGTACAGGCCTTCACGGTTCGCGCGAAAGAGGTTTACAGTGTCAGCGTCGGCTAAAATTGTCGTTGAAGTAGCGTACGCGCTGCCCGAGAAACAGTATCTGCAGCGCGTGACGTTGCAGCAGGGCGCAACCGTCGAAGAGGCGATTCGCGCTTCGGGATTGCTGGAGCTACGTACTGATATCGATCTCAGCAAAAATAAGGTGGGCATCTACAGCCGTCCGGTTAAGCTTGCTGATGTTTTGCATGACGGCGATCGGGTGGAAATTTATCGGCCATTGATTGCTGATCCGAAAGAACTGCGCAGGCAGCGAGCAGAGAAATCCGCTAAAAAATAACAGACAATAAAAAAGGTGCTCATTGAGCACCTTTTTTTGATCTATCAAACCTACTTGTTGTCGGTCAGAGCAGGTTTGTTATCAATGTTGGTTAATACGCCGCTGCTGTTAAAGGTCAGCGTCAGCGTTTGCTGAGTAACGCCTTCATGCCCTGGCTGCTGACGGAACACATAAAACCAGGTGTTAGTACCAAAAGGATCGGACATCATTGGTGTACCCAGTGCATAAGCAACTTGTTGCTGCGTCATACCTGTACGCACTTTGGCGACATCGGTAGGTGTCAGATAATTTCCCTGGTTGATGTCAGGGCGGTAAACCACTCGCTCCAGAGTGGAACAGCCTGCAGTCAACATCAGTAGTACTGCTGCAGCAGCAGTCAGCGTTTTACAGCGCATAGTGATTTGATTCCTTTTCGGGCCCGAGCAGTACGCGGCTCATATGTAATATGCCGATGATAATAGACCTTTCACCACTTTAAAACCTTTTGCTGTCGGGTCGGTCGGCGATTTTATGTTGAACTCAGACCGTCACAAGGTAAAAAAGTTTATGCCGCCAGCAGTTCTTTTGCATTTGCGAGGGTATTACGTGTCACTTCGCTACCGCCAAGCAGGCGAGCTAATTCCTGCAGGCGAGCGCGTTTATCCAGCGGCTGCATGTGTGTTTCGGTCATTGCGCCGTCAGTTTCTTTGCTGACATAGAAATGTTGATGACCGCAGCCAGCAACCTGCGGCAGGTGAGTCACACACATCACCTGGGTTGATTCACCCAATTGACGCAGTAGCTTACCCACAACCGCTGCCGTCGGACCACTGATACCAACGTCGACTTCATCGAAAATCAGCGCAGGAGTTTCCATTTTACGCGCGGTAATCACCTGAATAGCCAGCGCAATGCGCGACAACTCACCACCGGAAGCGACTTTCGCAATCGGCTGTAACGGCTGACCCGGGTTAGTGGTAACTTTGAATTCCACACGATTGGCACCGTCTGCGCTCAGATGGTGTTCCTCAAATTTCACATCAATGCAAAAGACACCGTGCGGCATCGAGAGAGCATGCATGCTTTCTGTGATGAGTTTCCCCAATTCCTGAGCATAATGCTGGCGCTGTTGGTGCAGCATTTTTGCCGTTTCCAGCGCCTGCTGGTGGTGCGTGTTTACCGCCAGGGTTAAGGTTTCGAGCGAGTCAGCCTGATCGTCAAGCTGCTGTTGCTCATCAAGCAGGGACTGGTAAAACTGTGGCAGCGCTTCAGGGGCAACATGATGCTTTCGCGCCAATGAAATTTGTCTGGAAATACGCTGCTCAAGTTCGAACAAACGGTTAGGGTCTAAATCCAGACGATCGCAATAGTGGCGCAACTCATCGCTGGCTTCGCTGAGCTGGATTGTCGCCTCTTCCAGCATGTCCAGAATACCGGAGAGCTTACCGTCCATTCCCGCCAGTTCACTAACCAACTGTTTTGCCGTGTACAGCTGGCTTTGCAGATTAACGTCTTCGCCGTCTGCCATGATCGCCAGCGCTTGCTGGCTGGTGGTGAGCAACTGCCCGCTGTTAGCCAGACGCTTGTACTCTTCATCAATTTGCTCAAACTCGCCTGCCTGGGGGTTGAATTCGTTCAGCTCTTTTAACTGATATTGCAACAGTTCCGCCCGGGCAGCGCGCTCCTGGCTTTGTTGCTGATGATGCGCCAGGTCGCGGCAGCTTTGGTGCCAAAGCTGGTAGCGCGCGGACATTTCCTGAATCAGGGATGCTTCATTAGCGTAACCATCAAGCAGGGACTTTTGGTGTTCCGATTTTGTCAGGAGTTGATGTGCATGCTGGCCATGGATTTGAATAAGCAACTGGCCCAGTTCACGGAGCTGTGACAGGGGAACGGCAGTGCCATTGATAAATCCGCGGGAGCGTCCGTCGCTGCTGATTACGCGGCGTAACAAACACTCACGACCTTCTTCAAGCTGGTTCTCTTCCAGCCAGCGTAGCGCCGCAGGGGTATCTTTTAAAGAGAAGCGCGCGCACAGATCGGCGCGTGTGGCATCTGTACGCACCATGTCGGCCTCTGCCCGCCCGCCCAGACACAACCCGAGAGCATCAATGGCAATGGATTTACCCGCACCGGTCTCGCCGGTGATGACGGTCATTCCGCTTTGGAAATCGATCTCCAATTCACGAACGATAGCAAAATTGCTGATGGTCAGTTGTGCCAACATAGTTGTTTTCCTGTATGAAAAACCATAACTGTGATTACATACAGTATAAACTGGTTTTTTATACAGTAAAGAGGTTGACGTTAAATTAGAATAATTTTTTTGACCAGCCTAATTTAGTGCTTAATGTATTGAAATAACTGTAATCTTTTGGGTGTATCAGGTTCAGATGATAATCACAGCGGCGAATCAATACGTCTTCACCTTCCTGGATAGGCAGGGCGATCTGGCTGTCACAGCTGATCTCAAGATCGTTGCGGCGATGAGAAAAGCGCAGGCGAATGGTACTGCTACTGTTGATTACCAGCGGTCGCGCGGAAAGCGTATGCGGGAACATCGGCACCAGCGTAATAGCATCCAGGGAAGGGGTGAGGATGGGACCTCCGGCAGAGAGCGAATAGGCGGTAGAGCCGGTCGGGGTGGAGATAATTAGCCCGTCTGAACGCTGGGAGAAGGCAAAGATTTCATCGATATAGACTTCAAATTCAATCATGTGCGCCACTTTACCGGGGTGCAGCACAACTTCATTGATGGCCGTGCTAATGCGCTTCTGGCAATCCTGCTGGCACACCTGGGCTTCGAGTAAAAAGCGCTTTTCGCTGATGTAGTGGCCTTCCAGTACGTCAGCTAATTGCTGTTGGGCATTGTCCGGGTCAAGATCGGTCAGAAAACCGAGATTGCCGCGGTTAATCCCGATAACTTTGATGTCATAGCGTGCCAGGGTGCGTGCAGCCCCCAGCATATTGCCGTCGCCACCGACGACTACGGCGAGGTCTGCTTGCTGACCAATTTCTGCGAGCGTACCGGTTTTCACATTTTTCAACTGCAGCTCGTGGGCGATTTGTTGCTCAACGATAACCTCATAACCTTTGACGCACAGCCAGCGGTAGAGCATTTCATGTGTGGTCAGTGCAGTGGGGTGACGTGGATGCCCCACAATGCCAATACACTTGAAATGTTTGTTCATTTTCTCGAGGTCCTTGTAACGAAGATTAGTGACAATGTGAGTACTTCCCTTGAAACCCTGAATCTTATCCCCATAATAATCCAGGTTAGCGAGATGAATGCGAAAAAAACGCGGAGAAATTCATGAGTAGTAAAGAACAGAAAACGCCTGAGGGGCAAGCCCCGGAAGAAATTATCATGGATCAGCACGAAGAAGTTGAGGCGGTAGAATCAGACGCTTCTGCTGAGCAGGTGGATCCGCGCGATGAAAAGATTGCGAATCTGGAGGCTCAGCTTGCAGAAGCTGAAACGCGCGAGCGTGACAGCGTGTTGCGTATCAAAGCGGAAATGGAAAACCTGCGTCGTCGTACCGAACTGGACGTAGAAAAAGCGCATAAATTTGCGTTGGAAAAATTCGTCAACGAACTGCTGCCGGTGCTGGATAGCCTGGACCGCGCGCTGGAAGTGGCGAACAAAGATAATGACGCGATGGCGGCGATGGTTGAAGGTATTGAACTGACCCGCAAGTCGATGCTGGATGTTGTGGCGAAGTTTGGCGTGCAGGTGGTTGCGGATATCGATGTGCCGATGGACCCGAACGTACACCAGGCTATTGCAATGGTTGAGTCTGATGAAGTTGCTGCCGGTAACGTGCTGATGGTCATGCAGAAAGGCTATACCCTTAATGGACGTACCATTCGCGCGGCAATGGTGTCTGTGGCGAAAGCAAAAAGCTAATCAGCCTCAGACCGGGTAGTGCTGATGCGTTACCCGGTCTGGATTATCCTCACTGGTCAGATACGCTTTCTCGTAGCGGTTTGACCGGCAATACCTGCACCTGCTTAATCATATTGTCCTGCACGTCGAGAATATCGATATCGTACTGCCCAATACGCACTCGCGTGCCGGCAACGGGGATCTCTTCCAGTGCTTCAAGGATAATACCGTTTACCGTTCGCGCATCATCTTCCGGCAAATGCCAGTTAAATGCCTTATTGATTTCACGAACGTTGGCGCTGCCATCAATAATTACTGAACCGTCATTCTGCGGCGTGACTTCTTCGGCAAGCGTTGGTGACATTGAAGTGGTGAAGTCACCGACAATCTCCTCCAGAATATCTTCAACGGTGACCAACCCCTGAATATCGCCATATTCGTTGACCACCAGGCCGACCTTCTTCTTATTACGCTGAAATTTGATCAACTGAGTGCTGAGCGGGGTGCCTTCCGGGACAAAGTAGATCTCGTCGGCGGCGCGTAGCATGGTCTCTTTGGTGAACTCCTTTTTCTCGGCCATGAGTCGCCACGCTTCACGCACGCGCAACATGCTAATGGCATCGTCCAGCGAGTCGCGGTACAGCACAATACGCCCGTGCGGGGAGTGAGAAAGTTGGCGGACGATAGACTTCCAGTCATCGTTAATATCGATACCGATGATTTCGTTACGCGGGATCATAATGTCATCGACGCTGACTTTTTCCAGGTCCAGCACGGACAGCAGCATATCCTGGTTACGGCGAGAGATTTGCGAGCGCGATTCATTCACCAGCGTGCGTAGTTCATCTTTACTCAGTGAACCGCTCACCACGATATCCGTTTTGATGCCCATCATCCGCATCAGCAGACGCGTGATGGTATTCAGTAACCAGACAAGCGGCATCATCAGTACTTGCAGTGGCGCTAACAACACGCTGCTGGGATAGGCCACTTTTTCTGGATACAGCGCGGCAATGGTTTTGGGCAATACTTCAGCAAATACCAGTACCACAAAGGTCAGGACCCCAGTGGCGATTGCCACGCCCGCATCGCCATACAGACGCATACCGACAATGGTCCCGAGTGCGGAGGCCAAAATATTCACCAGGTTGTTGCCAATGAGGACCAGGCTTATCAGACGGTCGGGCTTACGAAGTAATTTCTCAACGCGTTTTGCCTGACGATTTCCCTGTTTTGCCCGGTGTCGCAGACGGTAGCGGTTCAGGGTCATCATTCCGGTTTCGGAACCGGAAAAATAGGCGGAAATGACCACCATAATGAGAAGCGTGACAATAAGCGTGGTGGTGGAGATGTGTTCCACGTAGGGTTCCTTAAAGATTTAACTCACGAACTGCTGCAGGATGCGGCTGCCGAAATAGGCCAGCGTCAGAATACCTGCGCCTGCGACGTTAAACCAGACGACACGACGTCCGCGCCAGCCTTCATGGTAATGTCCCCACAGCAGAACGATATAGACAAACCATGCCACGATAGACAGAACGGCTTTATCAATATTTTCTGTGCTGAACAGGTTGTGCATATAAAACAGGCCAGTACACAGCGTCAGCGTCAGCAGAACCACGCCTATCTGGGTGATATGAAACATCTTCCGCTCAATGCTCATCAGCGGTGGCATTTCATTGCTGAAGGCCAGTTTTTTGTTTTTCAACTGGTAGTCAATCCATGCCAGTTGCAGCGCATAGAGCGCGGCGATAATCAGCGTGGCGTAAGCGAACAGCGATAACCCGATGTGAATCATCATGCCCGGAGTTGCTTCGAGATGGGTGATGTATTCGTTGGGCATAAACGTAGCGCATGCCAGATTGATTAATGCAAACGCATAGACGATCGGTAGCAATAGCCAGCCGCGGTTGCGCGAGGCCACAATGGTCATGACAGTACAGATCATCAGACTAACCAGAGAACCGACGTTCAGCAGGCTCAGGTTTTGTCCGCTTTCACCACCTGGCAGAATACGTGCTTCCAGGGCAAACGCGTGACAGACCAGCGCGATAACCGCAGAAAGAATAGCCATACGCCGCCAGCCGCTGTTTTTTTGCAGCAGGGCGGGAACGATCAGCGCAAGGCTGACGGAATAGGCGACAAGGGCTAACAGAGCAAAAACGGGCATATGGGTGTCGACAGTTGGCCAAGGATAAAGAAAAGCAGTATAGCGTTACGTGACCGCTGCTCCAACCGTTGCATAACAACAAAGGCGGCTTCATGTTATACTGCGACAAATTTCTGTTGATGTGTCGCTGTTGCGACCGACCGTTTCCACCTCAGGCGAGAGACAATGTTTGATAATTTAACCGATCGTTTGTCGCGCACGCTGCGCAATATCAGTGGCCGTGGACGCCTTACTGAAGACAACGTTAAAGAGACGCTGCGCGAAGTGCGCATGGCGCTACTGGAGGCTGACGTTGCGCTGCCGGTAGTGCGTGAGTTTATCAATCGCGTAAAAGAGAAAGCGGTTGGTCACGAAGTTAACAAGAGCCTGACCCCGGGTCAGGAGTTCGTCAAAATCGTTCGTAGCGAACTGGTTTCGGCGATGGGCGAAGAGAACCAGACGCTAAACCTGGCGGCACAGCCACCGGCCGTGGTGCTGATGGCGGGCCTGCAGGGTGCGGGTAAAACCACCAGCGTCGGTAAGCTGGGTAAATTCCTGCGCGAGAAGCACAAGAAGAAAGTGCTGGTGGTCTCTGCCGACGTCTATCGCCCGGCGGCGATCAAACAGTTGGAAACGTTGGCCGAACAGGTCGGTGTGGACTTCTTCCCGTCGGATGTCGGCCAGAAGCCGATTGATATTGTTAATGCCGCGCTGAAAGAAGCTAAGCTCAAATTCTACGACGTGCTACTGGTGGATACCGCCGGTCGTCTGCATGTTGATGAAGCGATGATGGACGAAATCAAACAGGTTCACGCGTCTATCAATCCAGTAGAAACGCTGTTTGTTGTCGATGCCATGACCGGTCAGGATGCTGCGAATACTGCGAAAGCGTTTAACGAAGCACTGCCGCTGACCGGTGTGGTACTGACTAAAGTCGATGGTGACGCCCGTGGCGGTGCGGCATTGTCTATTCGTCATATCACTGGTAAGCCGATTAAATTCCTCGGCGTTGGTGAGAAAACGGAAGCGCTGGAGCCGTTCCATCCGGACAGAATTGCCTCACGTATTCTCGGCATGGGCGACGTGCTGTCGCTGATCGAAGATATCGAAAGCAAAGTTGACCGTGCACAGGCAGAGAAATTAGCAAGCAAGCTGAAAAAAGGCGACGGCTTCGATCTGAACGATTTCCTTGAACAGCTTAAGCAGATGAAAAACATGGGCGGCATGGCCAGCCTGATGGGCAAGCTGCCGGGCATGGGGCAGATCCCTGACAACGTGAAATCGCAGATGGACGATAAAGTGCTGGTGCGTATGGAAGCCATCATCAACTCGATGACGATGAAAGAACGCGCTAAGCCGGAAATCATCAAAGGCTCCCGCAAACGCCGTATCGCTGCCGGTTGCGGTATGCAGGTACAGGACGTAAACCGCCTTCTGAAACAGTTCGACGACATGCAGCGCATGATGAAGAAAATGAAGAAGGGCGGTATGGCGAAGATGATGCGTGGTATGAAGGGGATGATGCCCCCCGGCTTCCCCGGTCGCTAATCGTCCTGGCTTGTTTGCCATTTCGGCACCGGGGTGTGCTCGCCATCCTCACGTACTGCGTGTACGCTCCGGTGGCTGCGCGCACACCGGCACCGAACTGACGGCACCACCGACGGCCTTTTATAGCAGAGTTATCAACTGCTGATTGCATTTTCCCCAGAAATCAGTAAAATTTTCGGGCTTTTAATATGACACCCGGGCTCCGTTCCTCGATGGGGCCTGGGTGTTTTATTCACACAAGAGGATGTTATGGTTACTATTCGTTTAGCTCGTCACGGCGCTAAAAAGCGTCCGTTCTACCAGGTTGTTGTTACCGACAGCCGTAATGCACGCAACGGTCGCTTCATCGAGCGCGTTGGCTTCTTTAACCCAATCGCTAGCGAAAAAGAAGAAGGCACTCGCCTGGATCTGGATCGCATCGCTCACTGGGTTGGCCAGGGCGCGACTATTTCTGATCGCGTAGCTACGCTGATCAAAGCAGCAAACAAAGCAGCTTAATCTGTCACGGTGGTCATGATGAGCAAGCAACTCGCCGCACAGGCTCCTGTAGAACCCATCGTTTTGGGGAAAATGGGGTCTTCTTACGGTATCCGTGGTTGGCTCAGAGTGTTTTCTTCCACTGAAGACGCCGAAAGCATTTTTGACTATCAGCCCTGGTTTATCCAGAAGGCGGGTCAGTGGCAGCAAGTACAGCTGGAAAGCTGGAAGCACCACAATCAGGATCTGATCATCAAGCTGAAAGGCGTTGACGATCGTGATTCGGCGAATCTACTGACTAATTGCGAAATTGTCGTGGATTCCTCGCAGTTGCCAGCGCTGGAAGATGGTTCCTACTACTGGAAAGACCTTATGGGCTGCCAGGTAGTGACCACTGAAGGCTACGATCTCGGTAAAGTCGTCGATATGATGGAAACCGGTTCGAATGACGTCATCGTCATCAAGGCAAACCTGAAAGATGCGTTTGGTATCAAGGAACGTCTTGTGCCGTTCCTCGATGGGCAGGTTATCAAGAAAGTCGATCTCGCTACTCGTACTATCGAAGTAGATTGGGATCCTGGTTTTTAAACCACCGGATAAACGGTAAAAGTCGGCGTTATGGGGATTGGCTTGTGTTTATAGGTATCGTTAGCCTGTTTCCAGAAATGTTCCGCGCAATTACCGATTACGGGGTAACTGGCCGGGCAGTAAAAAATGGCCTGCTGAACATCCAGAGCTGGAGTCCTCGTGACTTTACTCATGACCGGCACCGTACCGTGGACGATCGTCCGTACGGCGGCGGACCGGGGATGTTAATGATGGTGCAACCTTTACGGGACGCCATTCATGCAGCAAAAGCTGCGGCTGGTGAAGGCGCAAAGGTGATTTATCTGTCACCTCAGGGACGCAAGCTTGATCAAGCGGGCGTTTGCGAACTGGCCACGAATCAAAAGTTGATTCTGGTGTGCGGTCGCTATGAAGGAATAGATGAGCGCGTGATTCAAACCGAAATTGATGAAGAATGGTCAATCGGCGATTACGTTCTCAGCGGTGGTGAGTTACCGGCAATGACGCTGATCGACTCCGTTTCCCGGTTTATTCCGGGGGTTCTGGGTCATGAGGCTTCGGCAATCGAAGATTCGTTTGCTGACGGGTTGCTGGACTGTCCACACTATACCCGACCTGAAGTGTTAGAGCAGATGGAAGTACCGGCGGTATTACTGTCGGGGAACCACGCTGAGATACGTCGCTGGCGTTTGAAGCAGTCGCTGGGCCGGACCTGGCTTAGAAGACCTGAACTTCTGGAAAACCTGGCTCTGACTGAAGAGCAAGCAAGGTTGCTGGCGGAGTTCAAAAAGGAACACGCACAACAGCAACATAAACATGATGGGCAGGCGTAAGCCCCCAATATCAGTTTACCCAGGATAAGAGATTAAATTATGAGCAACATTATTAAGCAACTTGAACAAGAACAGATGAAGCAGGACGTACCTTCCTTCCGTCCGGGTGATACCGTGGAAGTGAAAGTATGGGTTGTTGAAGGTTCCAAAAAACGTCTGCAGGCATTCGAGGGCGTGGTTATCGCTATTCGTAACCGCGGTCTGCACTCTGCATTCACTGTTCGTAAAATTTCCAACGGCGAAGGCGTTGAGCGTGTCTTCCAGACTCACTCTCCGGTAGTTGACAGCATTGCTGTTAAACGTCGTGGTGCTGTTCGTAAAGCTAAACTGTACTACCTGCGTGAGCGCACTGGTAAGTCTGCTCGTATCAAAGAGCGTCTTAACTAAGATTCGCGCAAGCGACATCCTGTTAGAAAAGGGCTGGCCGAAAGGCTGGCCCTTTTTTTATTCCGACCTTTATGTTTTGTTTTTTTATCAGATGACTGCGCGACGCGCAGCCAGTTGGATATTGATTACGGTGTCGAGATCACGACTGCAACGCGGCGGTTTTCGGCACGGCCTTTTGACGTCTGGTTGCTGGCAAGCTGGTATTTCTTCCCGAGCCCTTGGGTTGTCAGGTTAGTTCGTGGAATATTGGCACCCCGAGCCCAGGCGTCTGCAACCACATTGGCTCGTTTGAGCGACAGAGCTTCGTTGTAGCTGTCCTCGCCATAGTTATCGGTGTGACCATCCAGACGAGCATGGTTTAACCCGGTAGCAGCCAGTTTGGACGCCATTTCCTGGATTTGCTTTTCACTTTCAGGGCGGAGTTTATAGTCGTTTTTGTCAAACAGGATGGTGTCAGACAAACCCAGAGACCAGTCTCCTGAAGCTTCAGTAAATCCGTACGATTTCATAGCTGCAATTTGCTCTGGGGTAAATTTCCCCTGAGGTGCCTGACAGCCTGCCAGAATCAGCATGATGAGAATAAACGGGGATAATAAACGTCTTAGCATGTGTGTAATTCCTTATTTTTTAATAATGCGCTCAGCGCGCAAATTTTTAGCCTGATACATATTATGATCGGCAAGTTCTTGTAATTTCTCGGCAGAGGCATGTTCCCACGTCAGCGCAAAACCAATACTGAGTGTCATGCTTGCCAGATGACCGTTATGCAGGTCAAAAGGTCGATTAAACTCTTGCGACAACGCCGCGCAGATACGTTGAACTTCGTATTCAGAATGGACGCTGTAAAGCACCATGGCAAATTCATCGCCGCCAAGTCGGTATGGGTGATGCCGATTACCACCAAATTCGGCCAGCCTTTTTGCGACTTCAATCAGGACCCGATCGCCCGCAGCGTGTCCCCAGGTATCATTAATAAATTTAAAATTATCGCCATCAAGGAATAACAACGCAGAGCTGCTGTGGGCCGCGTCGTCGTTCATCAGTGCGTTAATACTGCTGCGAAATGCGGCACGGTTCGCAAGACCAGTCAAAGGGTCATGTAGCGCGGTACGCAACAGTTGGGCATTCTTTGCCTGGAGACGTAGTTGCCACTCTTCCATTTCATCCAGCAGGCTATTAAAGTCCTGCGCAAACAGATGAAATTCTTCAATCCGTTCTTCAGATACGCGCCGTGAGAAATTACGATTGGTACGAACATCATGTACCACCTCAGTAATATTTTGCAGGGCGTCCACGACACCATTGTGTAAATAACGAGTAAGCATTAATGCAATACCCGATGCCAGTAAAATGCATCCGGTAAGAACCGCCAGCGACAAATAAATGAAATGACTAATAACGCTGTCGCGAGCAATCAGGCGCACCTCACCAATAACGTCGCCATTGTGCAAAATGGGTTGAGTTACCGGTTGCGGGAACAACCAGTGGCTGATGATACTGCTGATTTTGTCAGTAGTATCCTGCGCGTCATAGCGCCAGGTGGCGATCACTTTCTGCTTTTGATTGCGGACTTCTGCAACTGAAAATTGCCCTTGCTGTCCTAGTGCCGCCAGCGTTTCCGACGCTGCGACGCTATCCGAAAAGACTAATGCGGCTTCGAGCGTGCGGGTCATGGTTGCTGCCGTGAGATCCAGATTCTTTTGTGCGTATTGCTTCAGAGCCAGCACAGACGAAATGCTAAGCAGCAGCCAAATCAGCGTCATGGTTACCAGTACGCTGACTATGCTGATACGCCGCAGCGTCCGCTTAAACGTTGGGCGTTTTATGGGAGAAGGACCCTTATTCATGCTTTTTATTCCGCGCAAGCATCAATACGTCTGGACTTACCCTTACACCGCTGCGTGACAGGGAATCCATATTTACGGAAAATCTCACGTCTTCATCTTTAATTATGAGGCAAAAAGCGCTGCCAATAACGCATTCGGGATTCTGTTCGGCAATTAATAACAATGCCTTAGTAGGATATTTATTCTTTAGTTCCGCCTGATATGTAGGGCTTTCTTTTCCAAAATAAAAACCATCACACTGCGCAACTAAAACTTCTTGTTCCGTATGAATGATGACAGGAAGATAGGGTAGTGCTCCTGCTCGGGTATCTTCCAGCACGCTGGAAAAGCGCGAAGAAGAGAATATACACAGTTTTGGTGGCCCTGAAAGTGCTGGCCAGCGTGTATAGCTGACGATACCGGAAACTATAGAGCGCACAGATTTTGCCTCTTCCGTGACGCTGTGAGCGTACAGAGGTAATCCGGTCAGAAGCAGTGCCAGTAGAAGTATGAGTCGGTAAGAAAAGCTCATGAATAGGTACCTACCAGCGTTTGCCGTATTGCGTCGATATACATTCAAGATTGTTTGCAACAAAATAACATTATTTTCCCAGGGCGTCATTATTCCTGGAATGAGTGCATTGAGTATTTAAGCTAAATCTCATTAATTTATAAAATTTAAGCTCTTGTTTAATTTAACCTTGTTGAGGCTGCTCCTTCGTTTGCTCCTTTTTGCCATGCTTCATGTAATCGGCTGACATTGTCTACCGTGTCGCAACTGGCGGGGAAGGTTTTGCCGGTCAATCCTCTCGCGTAAACAAAGTCCTGCTGACAGGTTTTCCTTTGTCCTTCGGCGTACCCCTTAAGATATTGGGCACGATCGACCTCCGGGTCATTGTAGTTGTCGGCAAGTGTCTCGTTATCTTTAACGACATGGCCTGAAATGGCATCCTGTATTCCGGCATCAAACCAGTCGGTACCTGTCCAGGTAGGGGAAAAAGTATAGGGATCTATCTGACATCCGCTGAGAAATAATACAAATAAGGTACAGATGAGTTGCTTCATTGCCTGTTCTCCCCGTTTTTTTAAAGCATAGCGGATTCATATATAGAATAGTGTAAATTTAATTGTACGAAATTTTGCAGTGTTTTTGCTGTAAAAAGGCGTTCCGTAAATAAAAATTTACGGAATGTGGATTGAAATCTTTACCTGTTGTGTTATCGTGATTATCTCCTCGCTGAGGAAAACTATCGCAAACGAGCTAAACAGGATCACCATCATGCAAAAAGACGCGCTGAACAACGTACACATTACCGACGAACAGGTTCTGATGACCCCAGAGCAGCTTAAAGCGGAATTTCCGCTGAGCCTTGCACAGGAGGCGCAAATCGCTCAGTCGCGTAAAACCATTTCAGACATTATCTCTGGTCGCGACCCGCGACTGCTGGTGGTGTGTGGTCCATGCTCGATTCACGATCCTGAAGCGGCTATTGAGTACGCTCGTCGATTTAAAGCCCTTGCCGCAGAGGTCAGCGATAGCCTCTACCTGGTGATGCGCGTCTACTTTGAAAAGCCCCGTACCACCGTCGGTTGGAAAGGGTTAATTAATGATCCTCATATGGATGGCTCTTTTGATGTTGAAGCAGGCTTGAAAATTGCGCGTCAACTGCTGCTTGAACTGGTGAATATGGGGCTACCGCTGGCAACAGAAGCGTTAGATCCAAACAGCCCGCAATACCTGGGCGATCTGTTTAGCTGGTCTGCTATCGGTGCGCGTACCACTGAATCACAGACGCATCGTGAAATGGCTTCTGGTCTTTCCATGCCGGTTGGTTTTAAGAATGGTACAGATGGGAGCCTGGCAACGGCAATTAACGCCATGCGCGCCGCAGCACAATCACACCGCTTTGTTGGTATTAACCAGGCGGGGCAGGTTGCACTACTGCAAACTCAGGGTAATCCAGATGGTCACGTGATCCTGCGTGGCGGTAAAGCGCCGAACTACAGCCCAGCGGATGTCGCCCAGTGTGAAAAAGAGATGGAGCAGGCAGGACTACGACCTTCTCTGATGGTAGATTGCAGTCATGGTAATTCCAATAAAGATTACCGTCGCCAGCCAGCCGTGGCTGAATCTGTGATCGCCCAAATCAAAGATGGCAATCGCTCAATCATCGGCTTGATGATTGAAAGTAATATTCACGAAGGCAACCAGTCCTCCGAACAGCCACGTAGCGAAATGAAATACGGCGTCTCCGTAACTGATGCCTGCATTAGCTGGGAAATGACGGATGCGCTACTGCGTGAAATTAGCCAGGATTTAAACGGCCAACTGACGGCGCGTGTAGCATAAGAGGTTGGTATGGTTGCTGAATTGACCGCACTACGCGATCAAATTGATGAAGTTGATAAGGCGTTGCTGGATTTACTGGCACGGCGTCTGGAGCTGGTTGCCGAAGTCGGTGAAGTCAAAAGCCGCTTTGGGCTGCCGATCTACGTACCCGAGCGGGAAGCCTCGATGTTGGCTTCCCGCCGTGCAGAAGCTGAAGCGCTGGGGGTGCCGCCAGATCTGATCGAAGATGTATTGCGTCGGGTTATGCGCGAGTCTTATTCCAGTGAGAATGACAAAGGCTTTAAGACGCTTTGTCCTTCTTTGCGTCCGGTGGTGATCGTCGGTGGTGGCGGACAGATGGGGCGGCTGTTCGAGAAGATGCTGACGCTGTCTGGTTATCAGGTGCGGATCCTGGAACAGCAGGACTGGGATCGCGCCACGGAGATCGTCGCCGATGCAGGCATGGTGATCGTCAGTGTGCCGATCCACGTCACCGAGCAGGTGATCGCCAAACTACCGCGCCTGCCGCCTGACTGTATTCTGGTTGATCTGGCCTCAGTGAAAAATGGTCCTCTGCAGGCAATGCTGGCGGCACATGACGGTCCGGTTGTGGGTTTACACCCGATGTTTGGTCCGGACAGCGGCAGTCTGGCAAAGCAGGTCGTCGTCTGGTGTGATGGACGTCAGCCGGAAGCCTATCAGTGGTTTCTGGAACAGATTCAGGTATGGGGTGCGCGGCTGCATCGGATCAGCGCCGTTGAGCACGACCAGAATATGGCGTTCATTCAGGCGTTACGCCACTTTGCGACATTTGCGTATGGGCTGCATTTAGCGGAGGAGAATGTGCAACTGGAGCAGCTGCTGGCGCTCTCTTCGCCGATTTACCGTCTTGAACTGGCGATGGTAGGCCGTCTGTTTGCCCAGGATCCGCAGCTCTATGCCGATATTATTATGTCGTCTGAGAGCAACCTTGCGCTGATCAAACGCTACTACCAACGTTTTGGTGAGGCGATCGGTTTACTGGAGCAGGGCGATAAGCAAGCGTTTATCGACAGTTTCCGTAAGGTGGAACACTGGTTTGGCGACTATGCGCAGCGCTTCCAGAGTGAAAGCCGTACTTTGTTACGCCAGGCGAATGACAGCCGTCCTTAATTAAGATGCCGGATAAGCGTAGTGCCATCCGGCATTGTCATGTTAGCTCGGGTCGACCGGCACCACGTTTTCACTCGGATAACATCCCAATACTTTCATCGAACGCGTAATCTCACCCAACTCCTTCAATGCTTTTTGCATCTGGGGTGATTCCAGGTTGGCCTGAATATCGAGATAAAACATCTCTTCCCACGGATTGCCGTGAATCGGGCGTGATTCCAGCTTGGTCATAATCAGATTATGGTTACGCAGCACCAGCAATGCTTCTACCAGCGCACCTGCCTGTTGTCCTGTCGCCATCAGCAACGTTGTTTTCGCTGGAACCTGGTCAGAAACATTGATTGCTTTACGTGCCAGTACCACGAAGCGGGTAATGTTTTGTGTCTGATTAGCTTCAATATGCTCAAGTACCTGCAGACCATGCAGTACACCACCGGCTTCGCTTCCCAGGGCTGCCACGCGTGGCGAATTAGCCTGGGCGACCTTTTCCATCGCAGCTGAAGTGCTTTCAGTGTATTCAATCTTCCAGTGTGGGTAGCGGTTCAGGAACTTGCTGCACTGCTGGAACGGTTGCGGGTGGCTGTATACCGTGTCGATGCTCTCCAGATCGGTTGTTCCCGACACCAGTACGCAATGATCGATAGTAATCGTCATCTCGCCAACGATAGACAGGCTGGTGTGCTGCAGCAGATCGTAAACGTCATTAATCGCACCGGAACTGGTGTTTTCAATAGGCACTACCGCGTAGTCTGCCTGTCCGGTCTCAACCTGATTAAAGATATCGGAAAATTTCGCGCAGCCGCTTTCAATAAACTGCTCAAAATGACGTGCGGCATACTGACGGGCGGCGAGGTGTGAGTAAGACCCTTTTGGTCCCAGGAAGGCAACACGAGCGGAATGCGGGTTGCTCTTATTCAGATGCTGCTGAAGGAGCGCCTGCTGGGTCAGGACGGAGTCTTCGATAATCAGCTGGAACAGGCGAGTAATGTAATGAGCATCAAGATGATGTGCTTTGCCAAGCTGAATCAGGCGGTCTAACAGGTCGCGCTCACGGTCGATATCACGAACCGGACGATGTGAAAGCAGTTTAGCTTTGCCAACTTCTACGGCCAGTCCACGTCGCTCAGCCAGCAGGGCCAGTAATTTTTCATCCAGCGTGCTGATCTTATCGCGCAGCGCCAGCAATGGGTTTTCCGATGTCATAGTGTTGCCTTTCTTGTTATCAAAAAAAAGGCCTCCCGTTGTGGGAGGCCTTATTGTTCGTCTTCGCATTCTTTATCACACGACGAAACGCCTCCCATTCAGGGGAAGGTAAAAAAGAATGCGAAGAAGAACGGGACAAGTTTCATGTAATTTTCCTTTGGCTACATCAGTAAAGTACCCGTACTGTTTTCACCATGTCAACAAAAAACGCGCCCGAAGGCGCGTTGGCGATACACTCAATGTAAGGGACTACTCTTCTTCTGCTTCGACGAAGTTGGCGTCTTTTACTGAAGTTGTTGCACGACGGGCTTCGCCTTTGTGCTGCACTTTATTGAGCTGCCGTTCCAGCTTGTTGATCAAATCGTTAATGGCGGTGTACATATCCTCGTGTTTTGCGCTGGCGACCAGATGTCCGTTCGGTGTATTGATGGTGGCATCAGCAATGAAACCCTGTGGCTCCTTAGACAGAATGATATGTGGATTAATCAGATGAGTTTGCCATTTTTCAAGTTTGGCGAGACGGTCTGCGACATGCTGGCGAATTGCCGGAGTAATTTCCATTTGTTTACTGGTAATGTTCATTGTCATAAATTTTACCTCTTGTCTTTCCCGTCTTGGTGATTCCAGCATACCGTTCCCAATGTCAAAATATGTGATCTAAATCACATATTTTTGTCGCTTTTTGTCAAGAAAACCTTTTTGTGAGGCACCGCAGGAACAGGCGATTTTTTACTTGAGGAATACCTGAAAGCAGGCCATATTTGATAGGATGCGTCGCAGCTAAACCGCTTCAGTTGTGGTTTTAACGGATAAAAAAACGGCAGCCCTTGGGCTGCCGTTTTGCATTCTGAGGTCAATCAGGTGTTGCTGCTGTTAGCGGCAATGATTTTCGCTACTTTTTCTGCCTGGGCATTCATCTGCATTTGGCGATAAGCGTTTTCCATCAACGGCAGGGCATCACGCGTTGCCTGGGTATCCGGATAGTCACGCAGCATACCTTCCACACGGTTCACGACTGCAACCCATGCGCCACGGGCGGTATAGTACTCAGCAACAGAGTATTCATACTTCGCCAGACGATCTTTCAGGAACACCAGACGCTTCGTGGCATCGGTTGTGTACTGGCTGTTCGGATAACCACGTACCAGTTTGGAAAAGTCATTAAACGCAGCTCGGGCGTGCTGTGGATCGCGATCGCTACGATCGACGCCAAAGAATCCTTGCAGCGCGCTATCGTCCAGCGCCATATTGGTCAGGCCACGCATGTACATGACATAATCAATGTTCGGGTGAGTCGGGTTCAGACGAATAAAACGATCGATGGCAGCCTGAGCAAGTGGCAGATCGGCGTTTTTGTAGTAGGCGTAGATGAGATCTAATTGCACCTGCTGAGAATACGGTCCAAATGGATAGCGGTTATCCAACGCTTCCAATTGCGTTATTGCCTGTTTCCAGTTACCGTCCTGCAGCTTTTGCTGAGCAGTCGCGTAGATTTCATTTGGCGGATTATCGGGCACCTCTTCCTTTGAACCAGAGCAACCCGCCAAAAACAGGCTCAACGTGGCTGCTGCCACCAGATATTTCATGCGCGTCATGACGTTTTGACTTTCCTCAAAATGTAATACGGGAGATTCTCTGTTCCTGCTCCCGGTTAAGACCAGCTACAATAGCACACTATATTAAACGGCAAAGCCGTAAAACCCAACGTTAAACGAAGAAGCAGTTTATGGCACAACGAGTAGAACTCACCGCAACAGTCTCCGAAAATCAGCTTGGTCAACGCTTAGATCAGGCTTTGGCCGAATTGTTCCCTGATTATTCGCGATCGCGCATAAAAGAATGGATCCTCGACCAGCGCGTACTGGTAAATGGCAATCTTTGCGATAAGCCGAAAGAAAAAGTGTTAGGTGGAGAGCGTGTCTCCATCAATGCTGAAATTGATGAAGAGGTTCGTTTTGAAGCTCAGGATATCCCGCTGGATATCGTTTATGAAGATGACGACATTCTTGTCATCAACAAACCTCGTGACCTTGTAGTGCATCCGGGCGCCGGGAATCCTGATGGTACGGTATTGAATGCGTTGTTGCATTACTACCCGCCAATTGCGGATGTCCCACGAGCCGGTATTGTGCACCGGCTGGATAAAGACACAACCGGACTTATGGTTGTGGCAAAAACTGTCCCGGCGCAAACGCGCCTGGTCGAGTCATTGCAGCTGCGTGAAATCACTCGTGAGTATGAAGCCGTGGCGATTGGCCATATGACAGCGGGCGGTACAGTCGAAGAACCGATCAGCCGTCATCCAACCAAACGTACGCATATGTCAGTGCATCCAATGGGGAAACCTGCGGTAACGCACTATCGCATTATGGAGCATTTCCGTGTGCACACGCGTCTGCGGTTGCGTCTGGAAACCGGACGTACGCACCAGATCCGCGTGCACATGGCGCATATCACCCATCCGCTGGTGGGCGACCAGGTCTACGGTGGTCGTCCGCGTCCACCGAAAGGCGCTTCTGACGAGTTTATCTCCGTGCTGCGTAAGTTTGACCGTCAGGCGCTGCACGCGACCATGTTGCGTTTGTATCACCCGATTTCCGGTATTGAGATGGAATGGCATGCGCCGATTCCGCAAGATATGGTGGAGCTTATCGAAGTGATGCGCGCTGATTTCGAAGAGCATAAGGATGATGTTGCCTGGCTATGAGTAAGCTAATTGTCCCGCAGTGGCCGATACCTCAGGGTGTCGCGGCCTGTAGTTCTACCCGCATTGGCGGCGTCAGTCTGTTGCCCTATGATTCGCTTAACCTGGGTGCCCATTGTGGTGATAACCCGGAGCATGTGGAAGAGAACCGCAAGCGGCTGTTTGCTGCGGGCAATCTGCCTTCGAAACCCGTCTGGCTTGAACAGGTACACGGTAAAGACGTCCTGAAATTGAGCGGCGGGCCATACTTATCTAAACGTGCAGATGCGTCCTACAGTAATACGCCGGGCACCGTATGTGCGGTGATGACGGCGGACTGTTTGCCGGTGCTGTTTTGTAATCGTGCTGGAACAGAGGTGGCGGCGGCCCATGCGGGCTGGCGCGGGTTATGTGAAGGTGTGCTGGAAGAAACGGTGGCGTGCTTTGGCGATAAACCGGAAAACATTATTGCCTGGTTAGGACCGGCGATTGGCCCGGACGCGTTTGAAGTGGGAGCAGAAGTCCGCGAAGCGTTTATGGCAAAAGATCCGCACGCTGACAGTGCATTTGTGCCGCGTGGTGAAAAATATCTGGCGGATATCTACCAGCTTGCGCGCCAGCGTCTGGCAAATGTGGGGGTTGAGAACGTCTACGGTGGTGACCATTGCACCTTCAGCGAAAGTGAGACGTTCTTCTCTTATCGTCGCGACAATACCACGGGTCGTATGGCAAGTTTTATTTGGCTGATATAACCTAAAGAATCAAGACGATCCGGTACGTGTAATTTTCTTTTCACATAATTCAGGTCATTCACCTTGAATAATTGAGGGATGACCTCATTTAATCTCCAGTAGCAATTTTGACCTGTTATGGGAGGAGTTATGCGTCTGGATCGTCTTACCAATAAATTCCAGCTTGCTCTTGCCGATGCCCAGTCACTCGCATTGGGGCACGACAATCAATTCATCGAACCACTTCATCTAATGAGCGCCTTGCTGAATCAGGAAGGGGGATCGGTTCGTCCTTTGTTAACGTCCGCTGGCATTAATGCTGGCCAGTTACGCACAGCGATTGACCAGGCGTTGAGCCGCTTGCCGCAGGTAGAAGGTACCGGTGGTGATGTGCAGCCTTCTCAGGATCTGGTGCGCGTACTGAATCTTTGCGACAAGCTGGCGCAAAAACGTGGGGACAACTTTATTTCGTCAGAACTGTTCGTTCTGGCGGCGCTTGAGTCACGCGGTACGCTGACCGATTTATTAAAATCAGCTGGAGCGACAACCGCCAATATCACTCAGGCAATTGAACAAATGCGTGGAGGTGAAAGCGTGAATGACCAGGGGGCTGAAGACCAACGTCAGGCCTTGAAAAAATATACCGTCGACCTGACCGAACGCGCCGAACAAGGCAAACTCGATCCGGTTATTGGTCGTGATGAAGAAATTCGCCGCACTATTCAGGTGCTGCAACGTCGTACTAAAAATAACCCGGTTTTGATCGGTGAGCCAGGTGTTGGTAAAACCGCTATCGTCGAAGGGCTGGCACAGCGAATCATTAACGGTGAAGTACCTGAAGGGTTAAAAGGTCGTCGCGTGCTGGCGCTGGATATGGGCGCGCTGGTGGCCGGGGCGAAGTATCGCGGTGAATTTGAAGAACGTTTAAAAGGTGTGCTCAACGATCTCTCGAAACAGGAAGGCAACGTCATTCTGTTCATCGATGAGTTGCATACAATGGTCGGTGCAGGTAAAGCCGATGGCGCGATGGACGCCGGCAACATGTTGAAGCCAGCGCTGGCGCGCGGGGAGCTGCACTGCGTAGGGGCCACCACGCTTGATGAATACCGCCAGTACATCGAAAAAGATGCGGCGCTGGAACGTCGTTTCCAGAAAGTGTTTGTGGCTGAGCCATCAGTAGAAGACACCATTGCCATTTTGCGTGGACTGAAAGAACGTTACGAGCTGCACCACCATGTACAGATTACTGATCCGGCAATTGTTGCGGCAGCTACGCTGTCTCACCGCTATATTGCCGATCGTCAGTTGCCGGATAAAGCTATCGACCTCATTGACGAAGCGGCATCCAGCATTCGTATGCAGATTGACTCCAAGCCGGAGGAACTCGACAGACTCGACCGTCGTATTATCCAGCTCAAACTGGAACAGCAGGCGTTAATGAAAGAGTCTGATGAGGCGAGCAAAAAACGTCTTGATATGCTTAATGAAGAGCTGGACGACAAAGAGCGCCAGTACTCTGAGTTAGAAGAAGAGTGGAAAGCTGAAAAAGCGTCCCTCTCCGGCACGCAAACCATCAAGGCAGAGCTGGAACAGGCAAAAATCGCTATCGAACAGGCGCGTCGTGTCGGCGACCTGGCGCGCATGTCCGAGCTGCAGTACGGCAAAATTCCGGAACTGGAAAAACAGCTGGAAGCAGCCACCCAGTCTGAAGGCAAAACCATGCGTCTGCTGCGTAATAAAGTGACGGATGCAGAAATTGCAGAAGTGTTGGCGCGCTGGACCGGGATCCCGGTGGCTCGTATGTTGGAAGGCGAGCGGGAAAAATTATTGCGGATGGAACAGGATCTGCACAGCCGCGTGATTGGCCAGAACGAAGCGGTAGAAGCGGTATCTAATGCCATCCGTCGTAGCCGTGCGGGTTTGTCCGATCCGAATCGTCCGATTGGTTCATTCCTGTTCCTTGGCCCAACCGGTGTCGGTAAAACCGAACTGTGTAAGGCGCTGGCTAATTTTATGTTCGACAGCGACGACGCGATGGTGCGTATCGATATGTCCGAGTTTATGGAGAAACATTCTGTCTCTCGTCTGGTCGGGGCGCCTCCGGGATATGTCGGTTATGAAGAAGGTGGGTATCTGACGGAAGCGGTACGCCGCCGTCCTTACTCTGTCATTCTGCTGGATGAAGTGGAAAAAGCGCATCCGGATGTCTTCAACATTCTGTTGCAGGTGCTTGACGATGGTCGTTTGACTGACGGGCAGGGGAGAACGGTCGATTTCCGTAATACGGTTGTCATCATGACCTCGAACCTTGGCTCTGATCTGATTCAGGAACGCTTCGGTGAGCTGGATTATGGTCACATGAAGGATATGGTGCTGGGCGTCGTGAGCCAGAACTTCCGCCCGGAATTCATCAACCGTATAGATGAGGTTGTTGTATTCCATCCATTGGGTGAGAAACACATTGCTTCTATTGCTCAGATCCAACTGCAGCGTCTGTATAAACGTCTGGAAGAGCGTGGCTATGAAATTCACATCTCTGACGAGGCGCTTAAACTGCTGAGCGCGAATGGTTACGATCCGGTATATGGTGCACGTCCATTGAAACGTGCTATCCAGCAGCAGATCGAAAACCCGCTGGCGCAGCAAATCCTGTCTGGTGAGCTGATTCCAGGCAAAACGATTCGTCTGGAAGTGAATGACGATCGCATTGTGGCAGTGCAGTAAGTCACAAAACCTCAATAAACGGGCCCTGCGGGGCTCGTTTTTGTTTAATAACCAGGCAAGAATAGAGCTGTTGATTAAAAAGTAATCGCTTGATAAGTTTTTTGTATTTTTAACTTGTCAGTCTGAAATAACTCCCTATAATGCGCCTCCACTGACACGGAACAACGGCACGCAAGCCGCCGGGTCAGCGGGGTTCCACTGA
>NZ_JAOWIG010000005.1:0-337 GCF_030332245.1 Citrobacter sp. Cy070 | reverse complement strand
ATTTCGACGTTCTGTCCTACCCGGAAGGAAGCGCCTACTACGCCCGCTATAAAAAGAAGATGGCGGCGTCGGCGGTGGTCTGGGCGGCCAGCGGCTCGGGAGGGACAGCCTCGGCCCTGCTGCAGGACTATGACAGGCCGCTGTGCGGGGCCTGGTATCTGACCGGGCGCATTAACGGCAGGCGTTTTACCGGCTGGCTGGGATGCCACTGGTGCTATGAAGGGGAGGAGGTGGAACTGCTGGCGGCCCCGGTCGGCGAGGAGTATCTGGTGTATGCCATCCACAAGCCGGAGGAGCAGTCCCTGTGCATGACGCCGGGGTGCTACCGGGGAAAGAA
>NZ_JAOWIG010000004.1:0-17204 GCF_030332245.1 Citrobacter sp. Cy070 | reverse complement strand
AGCTGATAGAAACAGAAGCCACTGGAGCACCTCAAAAACACCATCATACACTAAATCAGTAAGTTGGCAGCATCACCACCGTTTAAATGTTAATTGATGTATACTTTTTATTAACAAATTGTTTTTATTAGAGATGAGTTTAACTTAAATCATCAGAACAGATTTGCAGCTTATATGAAGTGATTATTCTATTTATAAGAATAATTAATGAATAATCATGATGACATTCACACAATTACCGTACGAAACGTAGCAGTATGGCGTTATACGATCAAAACTGAAAAGTTCTCTCATAATTCATGAACAAAAGGAGCGAGTTATGAGCTATGCGCACATTCTTGTCGCTGTTGCCGCCACCCCCGAAAGCCACCAACTGTTAGCAAAGGCTGTTTCAATCGCTCGCCCTGTCAACGCCCGCATTAGTCTGATAACCCTGGTTTCAGATCCCGAACTGTATAACCAGTTTGCTGCTCCAATGCTGGAAGATCTGCGGGAAGTCATGCAAGAAGAGACCCATAATTTTATCGATCAGTTAAGCAAAGAGGCGCAGTACCCCATTGAGCACACGTTTATTACCTATGGGACATTGAACGAACACATTCTGGATGTATGCCGCAAACACGCGGTTGATCTGGTGATTTATGGCAACCATAACCACAGTTTCTTTTCGCGAGCCTCCTGCTCAGCGAAAAGCGTGGTCAGCGCAAGCCAGGTTGATGTGTTGCTGGTACCGCTTGCCGGCGATTAATCACGCCTGTTTGCTGCAGGCTGTCTGCGGGTCAGGCGATAGGTTTTCCATATGACGCGATGCGACGTTCTTCAGATCGCAAATAAATCGTGCTTGCCAGTTGTTGATATCATTTTTAACGATGGTCTGCAGCATTGCCGCATGACGGGAAATGCGCTCGGCAAGCGACATCGTCAGAGCCTGGTTTAATGCGCCTGCAACATCATCCCGATCATAAGGGTTTACAATGAGTGCAGAAGTCAACTCATTCGCAGCCCCGGCAAACTGCGAGAGCACCAGGACGCCGGGGTTGGCAGGGTCCTGTGCGGCGACATACTCCTTTGCCACCAGATTCATGCCATCGCGTAGTGGCGTCACCAGTCCAACATCTGAGTAACGGAAGACCTTCATCAGTAATTTACGGTCAAAATACTGATTCAGGTAGTACAGCGGCGTCCAGCCCAGTTGCCCGTATTTACCATTGATCCGCCCAGCCTCGGTCTCTAACTGGTGACGAATATCCTGATAAGCCTGTACCTCCTCACGCGAAGTCGGTGCTATCTGCGTATAACGAATCTTACCGTGATGCTGGGGAAACTGTTCCAACAGCGCCTCGTAGGCCTGAAAGCGCTCCGGCAGGCCTTTGGAGTAATCCAGCCGCTCAACAGAGAAGATATTTTTCACATTTTTAAGTTCTGCTTTTAACTGCGCCAGTTTCGGCGGTAGCGATCCTGATGCTTGCCGTGCAATCTCCTCAGGTGCAATACCAATAGGATAAACTTCCGTGCGGAACGCTTTCCCCCAGGCCAGATGCTGTTTCTCGCGGAGCGTAGTTACCTGAGTTTGCGCCGTCAGACAGTCAAGAAAGGCCTGGCGATCGTTGTCGGTTTGAAAGCCCAATAAATCAAAGTCGCACAGTTGCTCAAGCAACGCCTGATGTGGCGGCAACGCATTGAAAATTTCGGGTGTCGGAAAAGGAATATGCAGAAAAAAACCGATGCGATTATTCACACCACGTTTGCGTAGCTCGCAGGCAAAGGGTAACAAGTGATAATCGTGGACCCAGATGATATCGTCATCGCTAAGCAGTGGCAGCAGCTTATCAACCAGTAAGGCATTAACCCGCTGGTAGCCTTCCCAGGCACTACGCTGAAACTGTACCAGGTCCAGTCGATAATGGAACGCGGGCCATAACACGGCATTCGAAAACTGGCAGTAATACTCCTCGTAATCCTGTTCACTCAGATTAAACGATGCCCAGGTGATGTTGCCACGGGTAACCTTTTTTAACGGTTGTTCCTCATTGCCTGTATCACCGCTCCAGCCGAACCACAGGCCGCCAGCCGCCTTCAGTGCGCCCAGCACACCTACAGCAAGACCGCCAGCACTGCCTTTGTCATCCGGTGAGGCGATGCGGTTAGATACTACGACTAAACGACTCATAGCCACCTCTCCTGTCATTCGTTGCTTCTTGTTCCTGCTGCGGACAGTTGATTTGTTCCAGCCAATGCCAGACGTCCCTGACAGCAGCCAGACGCCATGTCGCCTGAGTCTCCCCGCTACCCACTTTTACCGAGATACCGCCGGCGCGATTGACCACGACAAAACCTGTTTCATCGGTCAGATCATCACCAACAAAAACAGGGGTCCGTCCGACAAACGGCGCTTCCTGCATAAATGCCGCAATTGCATCTCCTTTATTGGTGTCCTGTGATTTGATTTCCACAACACACTTCCCGGGCTGCAATGCCAATTGCGGCCAGATATGGGTAATACGTTCCGCCAACGCCAGCAGCGCGGCCTCATGCTCAGGCGCCTGCCGGTAATGCAGAGCGAAAGCCATGCCTTTAGTTTCAAGCGTTGTCCCCGGTAACGTCGCCAGCGCCGCATGCAATAACGCCCCCGCTTCGCGCTCGACCACCGCAGGCAGATGCACAATATGGGTTTGACCATTGATGTCACGGCGTTCTGCCCCATGCACCCCGGCGAGCGGGAAACGATAAGGGGTGGTGAGTGCGTCAAGCTCTGCCATTGAGCGCCCTGAAATCAATGCCAGAGCACCCGCATTTTGCGTGGCCAGGCGATGTAATAACTGCAGAATTGCCTGTGGAACAACAACCTGGTCAGGATGCGGTTTGATTTCAGCCAGTGTTCCATCGAGATCGAAAAAATAAGCACAGTTTGTGGGATGCTCAGGGGGTAAGGTTAGCGATGCTGTCACCCGATTCTCCTCCTCGTCATGGTCTGTACGCCGCGCGGATCGCGCCGTATATAGGATGTATGACGGGTATAAGTATAGACAGTGTGACCGTGCTCGCCATTTAGAAAAACAATCGCCAGCCGGGTAGCGGCTGGCGATTGGCGGAAGCTAGACTAAAAAGTTGGGATTTAAATCATCAAACAGTACGCTTAGCTTTTTGTTTGTAGCGGTCGAAGATCACCGCCGCCAGCAGGATCAAACCTCGTACCACATACTGTGCGAATGGAGAGATATTCAGCAGGTTCATCGCGTTCTCGACCGTCCCCAGAATCAACACCCCTGCGACGACATATGAGATTTTTCCGATACCGCCTTTGAGCGAAACGCCCCCTAACACACAGGCAGAAATCACGATCAGCTCATAGCCGATAGAGGTCATTGGCTGGCCGCTGGTCATACGTGATGCCAGGATAATCCCCGCCACGGCGGACACCAGACCGGAGAGAATAAAGATAATAATCTTAGTGCGAACGACCGGCACCCCAGCCAGACGAGCCGCTTCCTCATTGCCCCCAATCGCCAGCGTATTACGACCAAACGTGGTTTTATTCAACAGCAGGCCAAAAATAATAAAACAGCCCACGGTTAACCAGATCGGTGCCGGCAGTCCTAACCAGTTGGCATAGCCAAGCGTAAAGAAGCGCTCGTCTTCGATTCCCACAGCTTTACCGTCGGAGATAATGTAGGCCAGACCACGAACAATTTGCATGGTGGCGAGCGTCGTAATTAACGCGTTAATTTTTAAGCGTGCAATCACGAAACCATTCACCAGACCGCACAGAACGCCGAGCAACAACCCTGCCGCCACGCCAATCCACAGGCTTTCGGTCATATTAATGACCACTGCCGTCGTCACCCCTGCGCAGGCAATAACGGACGCTACCGAGAGGTCAAAATCGCCGGATGCCAGGCAAAATAACATCCCGCACGCAACCATACCCGACATAGATACCGCCAGTCCCAGCCCCTTCATGTTGATGAACGTCGCAAAGTTTGGCACAAAAATAGCGCAAACCAGGAACAACACGGCAAACACCACCAGCATCCCGTACTGATCCCAAATTCGGCCAAGATTTAGCGCCGACTTCGCAGCGCCTGAACCCGATGTAGAAACGGAAGACATCATATTCTCCTTATTCAGGCGACTGCCTGGCTGACTTTAGGCATAGCAAGGCTCAACGCCTGGCGTTCATCCGCCTGTTCATGAAGTAATTCACCTGCGATCTCACCTTCTCTCATCACCACAATGCGGTCGGCGACACCAAGAACTTCCGGCAGGTCACTGGAGGCAAACAGCACGGCAACACCGCGCGCAGCCAGGGCATAAATCACGTTATAAATTTCATGTTTCGCTCCAACATCAATGCCGCGGGTGGGCTCATCCAGCAAAATCACTTTCATCTCTTCCGATAACCAACGCCCCAGAATGGCCTTTTGCTGATTACCGCCAGAGAGGTTCATGATCAGTTGCTCTGCACCCGGCGTTTTAATGTTGAGTGAACGGATATGATGGTCAGCATTGGTCTCTTCCCAGCCGTTGTTGATCAGACATCCCCCCGTAACATGTTTACGGCGCGCACTAATATTGATGTTGTTGCGTACCGAATGGACCGGGATGATCCCTTCGGCTTTGCGATCCTCCGGACACAGCATCATGCCTGCTTCAATGGCGTGACTGGGTTTGCGGATATCTATCGCTTGTTCGTCAATAAACACCTGGCCCTGTGTGATACGCGTCCCGCCAAACAGACCTTTCATTAATTCGCTACGTCCGGCACCAACCAGGCCGAACAGTCCGACGATTTCGCCGCTACGCACCGATAAGCTGATCGGAGTGCGCACGCCTGGCGCTTTTACCTCATGCAGACGCAGACGCTCCGCGCCATAAGGTCTGGCTTTCCAGCCATAGATGTCCCCAAGATCACGCCCCACCATCGCCTGTACCAGTGCGTCGTGATCAACCTGCTGCATATCCGTAAACGTTTTGACGTACTGGCCATCCTTAAACACCGTTATGGCATCGCTGAGGGCGAAAATCTCCTCCATGCGGTGCGAAACGTACAGAATGATGCGGCCCTCATTGCGTAGCTCACGAATTACGCGAAACAGATTGTCAATCTCCCTGGCGGAAAGAGAGCTGGTGGGTTCATCAAAAGCGATAATCTTGGCATTACGCGCCAGCGCCTTAGCAATCTCCACCATTTGCCACTGACCGATGGAGAGATACTTCAACGGAATATCAGGATCGATATCCATTCCCAGATGCTTTAACTGCAGCCCCGCCTCGTAGTTCAACAACGAGCGGTTCACAATCCCACCCTTATGCGGAAGCTGGCCTAAATAGATGTTCTCGGCGACGGTCATTTCCGGCACCAGATGCAATTCCTGGTAAATAATGGCGACACCGGCATTCAGCGCAGTGGTTGTGTCCGCAAACGAAACCTCCTGTCCGCGGATCGCTATAGATCCCGTGGTTGGCGCGTAGTTACCGCTGAGAATTTTTAATAATGTTGATTTCCCGGCGCCATTTTCACCCATCAGTGCATGCACCTGACCGGCATAGCAGTCGAAACTAATATCCGTCAGCGCTTTTACGCCAGGGAAGGTTTTACCGATGCCGCGAAATGAGAGATACGGGGTAGACTGTTGCATAACGTCTCCGTGGATCTAAACGGTTGCCTGATGGCGGCGTAGCCTTATCCGGCCTACGAAGGGCGTTATTTGTAGGCCGGATAAGATCGTTTTACGGCAGTTGAGTTATTTGCCGCCTAAGCCTTTTTTCGCCAGTTCTTCTTTGAAGTTGTCGCGAGTAATCAACACCACATCGGTAACTTCAGTAAACACTGGCGGTTCTGCGCCTTTGGTGACCCAGTTGTAGAGCATTTCACTGGATTTATAACCGTGAACGTCCGGGCTAGGCAGCAGTGAACCGTAGAATCCGGTGGCTTCCGCTTTGGAGAGTTCGCTAATTGCATCAACACCGTTAATACCGATACCAATCACGTTTGCAGCTTTAAACCCCTGCCCTTCGGTAGCACGCACGCCACCCAGCACAGTGTTGTCGTTCATACCGACAATCAGCCAGTGTTTAACTTCAGGATGTTGCACCAGCATGGAGTTTGCGGCGTCGAATGCGCCCGGGATATCATTCGATTTGGTTGGGACCTGGTAGATCTGTTTTTCCGGGAAGCCTGCAGCTTTAAGCGCTTCCATCGAACCCGATGTACGACGGCGCGCGGTATCCAGTTCGTTTGCGGTAATCGCCATTACAGCGGAAGATTTCACATCCCAGCCACGTTTCTGCATTTCTTTGTACAGTTCCTGGCCCTGGCGTTCACCAATTTTGGTTGCTGCCATCATCACCAATGGCACAGTATCCATCGGCTTACCTTTCGCATTGGCGAACTGATCGTCAACCGCGATGACTTTCATGTCATAGCCACGCGCCTTTGCCATAATAGCAGGCCCAAGTTTTGGGTCCGGCGTACAAATTACAAATCCTTTTGCCCCGCTTGCCGCCAGGCTGTCGATAGCATTCAGGGTTTTCTCGCCGTCTGGAACGGCAATTTTAATCACCTCAAACCCAAGGTCTTTACCGGCTTTATCAGCAAACTTCCACTCTGTCTGGAACCAGGGCTCTTCCGGTTGTTTGACCAGGAAACCGAGCTTCATGGATTCAGCGATAGCGGATTGTGACATAATGGCAGCCAGACCAATGGCCGCCAGCGCTTTAGTGAATTTGTGCATGGTTAACTCCAGCTTTAACGTTCTTTTATGTAGGGTAAAATCAAACGATTTTTTGTAATCCGGACGTAAAACAAGGCATTACCTTTTATTGATAAGATCAATGCCAGTGCTGAGAGTATTTTTAGCGGGAAATTGATTCTCCATAAGAGAGCGGCATCACACCCTGGAATTACAGTAGTTGCGTACATAAATTCAGCGGGAAATGACATAAAAAAACTCAATTTTCAGAATAGGGAAAATGAGAAATAGCAGATTAATCCATAACATCAGCCAGTGAATCCTTGTTCCCGAATATCGAAACATCCGGGAGTCCAATGATTACCAGGGGTAATAAATATGGTCAGCGTGATCGCGAACAGGGATATCGTCTTCTAACAGACGCGCAGAAAGCGTAAACGCAAAATCAAAAATATGGCCCAGCCCTTTGCCACTGATAAGATTGCCATCTTCAACAACAGGCGCATCGACATACTCGCCGTCGGTGATGGTTTGCCACAGCTCACCTGAACACACGTAGCGCCGTCCTTTCAGCAACCCATTACCCGCCAGCACCCGCGCGGCTGCCGAACAAACCGGGCAAATCAGTTTTCCTGCATCGTCATGACGAGCGACAAACTGGACGACTGCAGCGCTGGCGGCAAGATTTACGCTACCCTGTGGTCCCCCTGGCAACACGATCGCGTCGTAGAAGGCATCCCGACGGGCCTCCAGCGTACTGTCGGTCACCATCGGCACGTCATGATAGCTCACCACCGCACGAGACTCAGCGCAGGCCAGCGTCTCAACCTCAATTTGCAGGCGACGTAGAATATCAATAGTAACAATAGCTTCAGCCTCTTCAAAACCGGGTGCCAGCAACACCGCCACCTTCTTCATATACAACTCCTCGATTTATCCACCGATATCCAACAACAAATGCCGAATAATTCATTCCGTTAAATTTATTAAAACTGATCTGGCGCAAGAAATTAGGTTGCAGATAATTTCCAGACACATCACTTCACCGGGAAGTTCGCATCAAAACCAGCGGTGATAATCACCAGACGTCATAGAATACCGCGGCCTGAAATTTAATTTTGAGACTTGAAACAGTATTTCACTGTCTTTATTTTACATAAATACATTATAAATCAGATAATTATATTCATATTTCTTATATACACAAACGGCATGGCTAAGCATATTGTTATGCCAATATGTAAAAAAACATAAATAGGTGGTTTTAAGGATTTTCTTGATACCAGGCACGCGCTATGCTGATTCACGATCGGAAGCGGATATAATTCGCGATCATCTAAAGGACCGGCGGAACGGATTTATTCTGCTAACAGTATTACTCGTACGTAGATGTGAAGTGCAACGGCAGCCCGTTGTACTGGCGTTGGTGACGTACTTCTCTTTTCTGGAAATAAGGATATTGATATGGCTGCAGTTGGAATTGTGCACAAACTCAACACGCAAATGAACCTTGAGTTTTACGCATCGAATCTCTACCTTCACCTCAGTGAATGGTGCTACGAACACAGCCTGACAGGCACCGCGACGTTTCTGCGCACTCAGGCGCAGGGTAACGTGACGCAAATGATGCGTATGTTTAATTTTATGAAAAACGCAGGGGCTAACCCCATCGTCAAAGCCATCGATGTTCCCGGTGATGACCTAACGTCCCTTGAAGAGCTGTTTCAGAAAACGCTGGAAGATTATCAGCAGCGTTCTCGTACGCTGTCACGTCTGACGGATGAAGCAGAAGCGTTGAACGACGCACCAACCGTTGATTTTCTTCATGATCTGGAAAAAGAACAGCAGCAGGATGGCGTGCTGCTACAAACGATTCTTGATGAAGTTCGTAGCGCTAAACGTGCTGGGCTGTGTATGGCGCAAACGGATAAGCATTTGCTAAACGTCGTAAACTACCAACATCACTGAAGTCCGATCGCGACAAATCTGCGCCTCCCGTTCTGAGAGGCGTAAAAAAACCTTTCTAAAACCTGAAACAACGGTTTATTTTAGTGAGACTCATTCTGCGGAGTGAATTTCAGCTCGATCAACGCAACCGCTTTTTGAATTGCGCGCATCGTAACGGGATCAGCGCCCGCGGGATGGCTGGAAAAGTCGATGCTTTTCAGTTGACTGGACATTTTTTCCCGAACTTCTACCGGGGCAATAACATCAATAACATCCAGAATTTGCTTGATAACCAACTGGCAGGCAACAACGTCCGAGAGCAGTTCCTGATCGGCATTCAGTGTTTGGGACATAGTGAGCTCCTTATAGAAAGGTCGTCATAGTACCTATTCAGCGCTCGAAACGGTAGCGGTGCAAGCAGTACAACCGCGCTGAAAATAAAAAAACAGACCCAGTTAATTTCGTTTGAGATGGCAAGCACAACATGAGTGAACATTTAGCGGTTGAGAATAAGCGGGGTCTTTCTCCGGCTGCACTACTGGTCGCCGGGGCCTTCTTTATGGAGTTCATCGATGGCACGGTGATTGCGACGGCCCTACCCGATATGGCAAAAAGTTTCGGCGTGCAGGCCGTTGATCTGAACATCGGCATCAGTGCTTATCTGATCACGCTGGCGGTTCTCATCCCTGCCAGTGGCTGGATTGCCGATCGTTTTGGTGCCCGAAAAGTGTTTACCCTGGCACTGGCGATCTTTACCTTCGCCTCAGTCTTATGCGGACTCGCCACCAGCATTGAAGGCTTTGTGGCAATGCGCATTTTACAGGGTGTCGGGGGGGCACTGATGGTGCCGGTCGGCCGCCTCGCCGTTCTGCGTACCACGCCTAAACACCAGTTAATCACCGCAATCGCCACCCTGACCTGGCCTGCCTTAGTGGCCCCAATAATTGGCCCCCCCCTGGGCGGATTTATTACCAGTTACGCCAACTGGCGCTGGATCTTCTTCATTAATGTGCCGCTGGGGTTGCTGGCGATTGCGCTGGCGCTGCGTTTTATCCCGGATATTCATGATGACGAGCGACGCCCGTTCGATTTTCCCGGTTTTATTGCCACATCGGTCGCGATGGTCAGTCTGGTATATGCGATGGAACTGCTGGGAACCCAACAGCCGCAGGGCTGGTTAACCGCGGGACTTCTGGCACTTGGAATAGCCACGTTCCTGTTTGCCCTGCGTCATTTTCGCCAATCCGCATGGCCGATGATTCGTCTGGATGCCATGCGCGTGCCTACATTTCGTGTCACGATGTACGGAGGCTCGCTGTTTCGTGCCTCTATCAGCGCGGTACCCTTTCTGTTGCCACTGATGTTTCAGGTTGGGTTTGGTATGAATGCTTTCCATGCCGGTTCGCTGGTGTTGGCCGTGTTTGTTGGCAACCTAACGATTAAACCCGCTACTACGCCGTTAATACGCTGGTTAGGCTTTAAAAAGCTGCTGTTGATAAACGGTGCGCTTAATGTGCTGGCGCTATTGGCGTGTGCGCTGATCACGCCGCAAACTCCCGTATGGGTAATATTACTGGTGCTGTATCTGGGCGGCGTTTTTCGCTCAATTCAGTTTACCGGTGTCAGCACGTTGGCATTTGCGGATGTTCCTGCATCGCAGATGAGCTATGCCAATACGCTGTTTAGTACAGCGACGCAACTGGCTGTTGGATTAGGGATTTCGTTGGCGGCTATCGGGATCCGTATCGGGGATCAAGTGAGTGAATGGTTGTCACTGGGTGCGATACCCGGCATCAGTTTCCGGCTGGCATTCGTCGCTATCGCCATGATTTGCCTGATAGGAATGGTTGATACCCTGCGCCTTACCCGCGATGCGGGAAGCGCAGTGTCAAATAAGCGTCGATAAGCCCGATAGTTCGCGCCATCGGGCCAACCGGGTTTAGCCAATAACTTCACGGACAAAGGCTTCAATCGCTTTATCCTGGCAGTTTTCAAAGAAACACTGCTGGAAACGTGGGCCTGAAACGGCGGTTTTCACCAGTTCAGGATCGATAGCGCACAGGGTATCAAGATAATTTTCTTTTACTACTGCCGCTTTCACCTGGTTTAAAATCCCCGCATTACGCACCTGCGGGTCTTTCCGCTCCGGCGGATAACCTTCACCATTACGACCGGTAAACGCTTTTTCAAACATATACCGGACGTTCAGTTCAGCCCCCCAGCCAAACCCTTTCGCAAAGGCCAGCGAGAGCGCATTACCGTTGTTGATCTGCGCAAACAGGAACGCATCCGCGGGATCAAGGCAGTAGCCACACACCACGCCCGGGTGAATATTCAGTGACATCATGGCCCCCTGACCCGTACCGCAGCCCGTGACAACGAAATCAACCGCTTTTGAATTGAGCAGAATGCTGGCCATAATCCCTAAATGGATGTAAGTCAGATGGTGATCATTTTCGTCGCTCATCCCGACGTTGAATACCGGAAAACCCTTTTCATCCGCGACAGACTTAAGCTCATGGTGAATGATCGCGTTTTTGCTTGCCTGGCTGTTTTCCATCATCAATGCAATTTTCATTGTGTATTCTCCTGAATGCGTCGCGGGGGCCCGCCGTAAGTCATGACATTTCAGCCACATTACTATTTAGCAAATCAGCTTTCAAATTTTATGAAATTAAGTTTCATAAAATATCGAGATGCTCACGGTTTTTACGCCAGCCTTCAGAATTGACTCATAAACAGGGGGTCGTTGCGATTAATCACAGGTGATCTTCTGGCTATTCAGGCCATTGATTAGCCGTGATGTATGTCAGGATAGCGTATCACCGATTTTTCAGAGCGATTTCATGAAGACCTTTATTCTTGCCCTCTTACCGCTCATGCTGACGGGATGCACCATCACCAGACAGGCTCAGGTCAGCGAAACCAGCAGCATTACCGGCGTGGTTCGTCTGACTTACAACCAGGCCATGCTACAAACAGCACGTACAGACGATTATGTTGCTCAGGGAACGGCGACAAAAGCATGTCAGCGCATGGGTTATGCCAGTGCAGTCGGATTTGGCCAGCCGGTTGCGACCTGCAGCGTTTATGCGGGTTCTCTGTGTTTGAATACCAAAATCACGCTGTCCTGGCAGTGTCACGGTGTTGCCGTACCACAAACTTCCACTTTCCATTATTAATCATTCCGACCAGCACATCTGCTGGTCATCTACTCTATTTTTATTTATATCATCAATTTAATAGCGTTAATGCGTTTTATTCCCATTCGCATTTTTAATAAATAAATTTATTATTTTACCTTTTGCAAATAATTAAATAACAAATTATAGTGGCGCCACGTCAATATATAATAACGTTCGTGGAGCAGAACCATGCTGAAAACAGAAATGATCGACAAACTGAATGAGCAAATGAATCTTGAATTATATTCATCCCTGCTCTACCAACAGATGAGTGCGTGGTGCAGCTATCACAGCTTCGAAGGTGCCGCCGCGTTTCTGCGTCGCCACGCCCAGGAAGAAATGACGCACATGCAGCGTCTGTTCGATTACCTGACGGATACCGGCAGCCTGCCGCGTATTAATACTGTTTCTTCACCGTTTGCAGAATATGCGTCCCTGGATGAGCTGTTCCGTGTAACCTATGAGCACGAACAATTGATCACGCAGAAAATTAATGAACTGGCGCATGCGGCAATGACCCACCAGGATTATCCGACCTTTAATTTCCTGCAATGGTATGTTGCTGAGCAGCATGAAGAAGAGAAGTTATTTAAATCTGTCATCGATAAGTTATCGCTGGCCGGTAAAAGTGGCGAAGGTCTTTATTTCATCGATAAAGAACTGGCAACCCTTGATACACAGAATTAATGTTGTTGGGTAACGGTGGCTGTTTGCCACCGTTATTCGAGAATCTTAGTGACGGCAGATCTTGCTTTCATGCGTAGAGAAGCCGTCTTCTTTGGCAATAAACTTCCCCTTCGCCGCTAAAAACGCGACCAGCTCACCCGCCGTCATGCTTTCTGCTGAACAGGTGTGAAAACGTGCCTGCTCACCAAAACGCGCGGTAATTGCCGCCTCAAGGCTGGCATGTGAATACTGCTCACCAGATTCAATCATCATGTTGAGCACCTCGTGACCGTGAATAGATTCCATACTACCTCCTCAATAAAGCCCGTAGCCTAATGTGAACCGTACAACGCTGCTTTGCGCTAACGCAGGTTTATGCGGGCAGAGAGCATTTAATACACCTTAATCCCCAAACATCTGTAAACATTAATATACAGCATTTGTAACGGTGATTTGACGAAAATAGCGTTATGCCTTAACCTGCGCCGCAGATATAACCGTTGATTATCTCTGGGACAGAGGAAAGCGTGAAAAACAGAACCCTGGGTAGTATTTTTATCGTGGCGGGAACCACGATTGGTGCCGGTATGTTGGCAATGCCGCTGGCGGCGGCAGGCGTGGGGTTTAGCGTCACGCTGGTGTTGTTGGTTGGGTTATGGGCCCTGATGTGCTACACTGCGCTGTTGCTACTTGAAGTGTACCAACATGTACCGGCAGACACTGGGCTTGGCACACTGGCAAAACGCTATCTGGGTCGATACGGGCAGTGGGTAACGGGCTTTAGCATGATGTTCTTGATGTATGCCCTGACCGCCGCCTACATCAGTGGTGCAGGCGAGCTGCTGGCCTCCAGCATCAGCGACTGGACCGGAACCAGCATCTCGCCCACCACAGGCGTATTGCTGTTCACCTTTGTTGCCGGTGGCGTGGTATGCGTCGGGACTTCACTGGTTGATTTATTCAATCGTCTGTTGTTCAGCGCCAAAATCATCTTCCTGGTGGTAATGCTCGCGCTGTTGATGCCGCATATTCATAAGGTGAACTTGCTTACCCTGCCGCTTCAACAAGGCCTGGCGCTTTCCGCGATCCCAGTTATTTTTACCTCATTTGGTTTTCACGGTAGCGTGCCCAGCATCGTCAGCTATATGAACGGCAACATCCGTAAACTGCGCTGGGTGTTTATCAGCGGTAGCGCCATCCCGTTAGTAGCCTATATTTTCTGGCAACTGGCCACACTCGGTAGCATTAACTCGTCAACATTTATGGGACTTTTAGCCAATCACGCTGGCTTAAACGGTTTGTTACAGGCATTACGTGAAGTCGTGGCTTCGCCGCACGTCGAACTGGCTGTGCATCTGTTTGCCGACCTCGCACTGGCAACCTCTTTCCTCGGTGTCGCACTGGGGTTATTTGATTACCTGGCAGATCTCTTTCAACGCCGTAATAGTGTGGCCGGCAGAATGCAAACTGGCGTCGTGACGTTCCTGCCACCGCTGGCATTTGCTCTTTTCTATCCGCGAGGTTTTGTCATGGCGCTGGGATATGCAGGCGTTGCTCTGGCCGTTTTGGCTCTGTTGATCCCCTCCATGCTGGCCTGGCGGAGCAGAAAGCACAATCCACAGGCAAACTACCGCGTAGCCGGCGGTGCTCCGGCGCTGGCACTGGTATTTTTGTGCGGCATTGTGGTGATAGCAGTACAGTTTTCTATTGCAGCAGGATTACTACCAGAAGTGGGTTAAAACAAAGGGGCTTTCGCCCCTTTCTGTTAATGCAAACAGCACTGCTTATATTTCTTGCCGCTGCCACAGGGACAAGGGTCATTGCGCCCTACTTTGGCATCCACTTTCACCGGTACTTTGACTGGCGTTTCCTGAGGATGCGCCATCCAGTAAGCATGCAGGTCCAGCGCAGCCAGGCGGATGGCATCGACGCTCTCTTCAAACGCTTCAGGTGTCAATTTCTCAACCACCGCAAAGTTCTCTTCCGTACCGTGCAGCGCAATAGCCTCAAGTGCTGGTTTTAACGTGTCCGGTAACGCGGACCAGTCTGACAGTGCAACGCCGCGCATATAACCAAAGCACCACTCTTCAACGATAGTCAGCTCATGCTCTTCAATTTCACGCAGGCCGAACAGCGGTTCAAACTGCTCCGGGAACTCATCCAGACGATCGGCCGTATCCGCCATATGCTGGAACGCCAGATTCATAAAACGCGCCATTTCTTTTTCGGAGGACCAGCGCGGAACATACTGTGCACCGCCCCAGATAGCGACCAGCCACTGCTCCGGCTCGATCTCATACGGTGAACTGAGCACCGCCGTCAGTAAGCCATCCAGCTCTGACACATCCAGAATAGACTTGTCCGTATTGTACTTAGTCAGCACATCATCCAGCCATTCCAGCTCGCTCTCGTTTAGTGGTCCCGTTTTCATAACGCTTTTCCTTAGTAAAAATTCTTGCCTGTGATTATCTTACATGGCTGGTGGGATAGCAGATCCAAATGGGCATGAGCGGCTTACAGGTACCGCCAATTCAGGTTAACAGGAAACGAGGGGAATTCCGGTAGTTAACGCACAAAAGGGAGCATCAGCCGCGGGGCATCATACGCGGAAAACAGAACAAAACCACCCGAAGGTGGTTTATTGTGGCTCAATACGGTTCAACGTTGCGGTATATCCCGTTTTCGCCACCGCGTTAAGTAGCGTATCGGTAGAAAATCCCTCCGGGACGATAGCCTCTGCCTGCCGGGTCTTGAGCGAAGATTTGGCTTTAATCACCCCATCAGTTTCACGTAACGCCTGATTGACCGAAATGACACATAACGAGCAGGTCATATTTTGGATATCCAGCACCACTTTCTGATTGGCAGCCTGAGTCCACAATGGCAACAGCAAACATGCGATTAACGTAATAATCTTCACTCAAACACCTCATAAAACCAGGCCACGATCGTGGGGTAAAACAACACGGGCAGAATCAGCGCCAACGCACACCAGTAAAGAACGCGCGCTTGCTTCAGGGACAGCCATCCGGAACACCATAGCTTTTTAGAAAAGTAGAGTCGCCAGAAAACGCGTAATAATAGCCCTAAGGACAGCAACATCAGAGGAACGCGCAGAAACTCAAACTGAGTGAACACGGCAAAGCTCGCCGCCGAAATACCAAACAGCAGATACAGCAGCGGTCCGACGCAACATAAGCCAGCCGTGACGGCAGCCGCGGCGGCCGTCAGCAGGGTCAATCCCGCCCCTTTAGCGTTGTTCTGTTGCGACATAGTGGTAAGAGAACGCTTTCGGGTCATAGAAATTGATGGGGTCACCGTCTACTTCAGCATAAGGATAACCAAAGTTGTTCATCGCTCCCTGCTCAGTAGCCGGGTACAGTTCAAAGTCACGACCATAGTTGAAGCCAACCCAGTTCATTTCCCAGTTGCCAAACAGATAGGTATTCACTGCCTGGACGTCCGCATCCTGATGCGTTTTTTTCTCCGCCAGACGCATTTTGGTCACATCGGCCGGATCGCATGGTAACCAACCGTAACCCGCCAGGTAGAACTCCGCACGGCAGTGCTGTCCCCCGCTAACATCAGCAACACCTGCACTGTCGGCTTTGCCAAATGCGCTTTTTGAGTAGCGCTCCAGCTTGTTTGCTTTCCCCAGACGAATCCCGAACAATTCACGTGCAGGAATGCCGCTGGCTCGGGCCAGGGCGACAAAAACAGAGCTCATGTCGGTGCATTTGCCCTTGAGCTTTCCGCTTTTCAAAATCTCCGCGACATCCCCGGTTCCGCAGCCGATAACGTCATTATCACGCTCCATATGACTGCTCACCCACTCGTATATCAGGCGAGCTTTTTTCAGCGGATCTTGTTCATTACCGGTAATTTTACGCGCCGTTTCCAGGACCTGCCCATCAATCGGTGTGTGCGTTGTTGGCAGCAGATACGGTTTTGCATCCAGCGGATACGTAATCTGTTCCGGTGCTTGCCAGTTTTTTAGCGCGTCATGTTGCAGTGGTTCCCAATCGGCTGTCTCAATGTCGAGATCAACCTTGATCAGCAGTTCTCCCTGCGAGTCAGGCCAACTGGCAAACAACGTTTTCGCGCCATAAGCATTGTTGGTTGTGACGTACGCCTGTTTATAATTGCCGCTAAAAGCAAGATTCGTCATTTGCTGGAATGCGGTATCGACCGGCAAAGGGATCCACAACTTCACGACACCATTCGACCCCTTTGGTGGGTTGAGCTTATACGTTTGCGATAGCACAAAGCGCCGACGTGCCACAGGCACGATTGCAGGCTCAGCAGCCTGGACCGTGCGGCTAACAATCGAAGGGCCGACTATACCGGCGGCGGAAAGGAGAACGCTATTTTTGAGAAATTGTCGACGTTGCATTGCTGTCTGTCCATGTTATGAGAGTTGAGCGGCGGCTGAATAACAAACCGTAGGCGATCATCACAGCAGACAGACGCTTCCATAAAAAGGCGAGTCGATGGAGGTTATTCATCAATAACAGACCTGTTAACTGTGAATGAAATAAGAAACTACGTGGTCGCCATTAAGCCACTTACCGGCGAGAAAGTACAGTAATGGCGGCATGAAGATCCCTCATTCTCATTAAGGAAAGACCGCCGAAAACCGGTGATGCTGCCAACTTACTGATTTAGTGTATGATGGTGTTTTTGAGGTGCTCCAGTGGCTTCTGTTTCTATCAGC